>CASFZT010000119.1 GCA_949299215.1 uncultured Ruminococcus sp. | reverse complement strand
CAATATGAACGAGCTATGGGATCCGAACTCTGCGCTAAACATCATGTTCTCATCCATGATACACGCCGCCGGCTTCTTTGAATATTCCAACGGAAACTACAAGGTAATACGTCTTAACGATAACTTCTTTGCCATGACAGGTCTTGACCGCAGTTGTTTCAATATAAACTCGCCTCTCCACATTGACACTCTTTATGAAACGGATCATGAGAAGATACATAATATGTTTGAAAAGGCGCTTGTTTCGGGTAGTGTTGAAAAAGACAATATAAAATACACCGACACAGACGGCAAGACTCGTTCCGCAGACATTGAAGTGCTTAACACATCCGTAAACAGCATCGGCGGTGTATTCTTCGTCACGATAAAAACACCCGTCATTCTGGAATAGGCTTCACAAAAAAACTCCTCAAAAAAATGTAACCAAAAATTGCTCATAACATAATATGAACTATGAACAGCCGCAAAAGCGGCAGGCAACATCTGCCGCACGGCTTTCTGTACATTATTTTTAAAGGAGTTATTTACTATGTGTGGATTCAATTTTTGTAACGGTTCAGGTAACAGCTGCTGGATAATCATCCTTCTTATCATCGTTTTATTCTGCTGCTGCAACGGACACAACGGTTCTTGCGATAACAATAACGATTGTGCTTGCACTTGCGGATGCTGATCTGACCCTATAAAACACAAGGAGCTGTCGCTTTATGCGGCAGCTCTTTTTTCTTTTACATTACCATACTTGCTATTTTCCATTCTCCGTCAATTCTTACCATGCACATTGTATACTCTACATCATAATCATTGATCTTATAACCTATGTTTACATGATAATCAAAGGATATATGCAGCTTTATCATATCATCATTATACATCACCACATCGGAAAATTCAACATTATCATATGTAACGGTATGATCTCTGTACCAATCATGATAAAAGTTCTTTATACGGCGATAAAATTCAGATTCCTTTACAAGATATTTTTCCACAGCCTCAAAATTTATATCCTGTGTAATATACATAGCATATGTAATGGCAGCCTTTTCGGAAATCGTTTTTATTTCCTCCAAAGCCTCCTCGGACAAAACCGGCAGTGCATAATACATTCCGTCCTTTTCTTCAAGAAACATTTCCCGTCCATCGGTGCCGCAAACCTTTATTTCCGGTTCAAGTATAAATATATCTCCTGTATCATATATCTCAAACTGCGGTATCAGCGTTTTATCATCATGGTCATCATAATCATGTATCTCATATTTTTCCGATGTCATATATTTTTTATCCAGCAATGTATCATTTGCGTAAACAGACGCTCCCTTCGGAACACATATTTTTACGGAAACGCTCTTTACAAAAAGCTCGTCATTCATATCCTCCGATTCATATATCCAGCCATTCCCTTCGGGAATTACCGTATATTCCGCAAAATGCACATTTCCCAGATATATATCATATGTCACGCTGCCGTCATCATGAGTTTTTCCCTTGACAAACTGTGCATCGGTATAATCGGAACCATACACATCAAGCATATATTCCTTATAATCATCAACGCCGTTAAATTCATCGGCGGCAACCGCTTTTTCGGCAAAAATATCCTCAAAGCAATTCATGCGGTATTTCTCCATAAATGCTTCTTCCGCATATTTTATATTTCCTGCCTCATACTCCTCCAGCCTATCCCATGTATAATCCCACACAAGCGTTGTAAGATACATCATTACGGTAAAAAGCACAAGCAGAATGATCGGGAAAACATGAAACCTTTTCTTTGGTTTCAGATATTTCCGCACATCATCTTCCGAAAAATGTTCGGGTATATACTGTTGCCGCAAATTTCTCTCTCCCTTTTAGTCCGCAGTCTTTTCGGGAAGTACCACAAACGCCGTCGGCAATTTTCTCGGTCCGTAAACCGACGCCGAAACGTTTATTACCTCTCCCTCATAATACATTACCGTTGACGAACCTCCATCAAGGTTTGCCGCATTCACGGCACCGTATTCTTCAAGAATATTTATGCAGTCCTCATATGTTGCGCCTATACTTGTCGCTTGTCTGCCGTCTATCGTAAGCAGCAGAACCGTGCCGTCTGAAGTCTGACCTATACAAGTCCTCGGATTAAGTCCTCCGCCCCAGCCCGACACATCGGCACGTTTTCCGTTTACTATAAACACAGGTCCGAACGAACAGGCATCTCTTATATTTTTTTCCACAGCCTCTTCCGCCGTCATATATCCGACTATAAGCTTATTATCAAAATCAAAGCCTATCACAACTGATGCACCGCCGTCATACAACAGCTCACCGTTCTTTATAACTATACCGAGCGGCTGTCCGCCGTTTCCGACGCCGCCGACATCTACAAATCCGCCTGCGTTTATTCCCGCAATTCCGCCTTCCTTTTTCACCATTTCGGAAATATCTATTCCCTCACTGTTGCTGCCCAAGACATCAGGTGTGCCGAGTACGATCCTTGAAGGGTCACGGACTATCATAAGCTTGCCTTTATATGTAGAGGATTCGATATCTATAATTTCAAGTGAAGGTTTGCTTTCGTCCTTAACTATTTCCTCCTGTTTTGGAATTTCTATCAGAGATTCATCGGTTATCTCAAAGGTTTCCTTAGTGGAATTGCGTTCTCTTATCTCATCTATCTCACTTTCGGAAAAAAACATAGCAGGTACAAATTTAAGTGCACTTGTTTCCATCATCGTAACCACAAACAAATCCGAAGCGGAAGAGGACGGACCTTTGCAGAATATATACGCTTCTCCCACAAGCAGTATCACTGCGGCAAGTATAATAACGCCAAGCAGTGCCGAAATATGACCTATAACTATCCCAAAAATGCGAAATATTTTAAAAACGACCGCTTTTGCGCTCATAAAAACTCCCCTTTATTTTCCCAGATAAAAAGATATGTTCAGTTCTTTTTAAAGACCCATAGCTGCTGAATTTTAAAGCTTATAAAGAACAATATACAATCAACTATGATCTTTATCCAAAGCGTATCCTCTCCGCCGAATAAAAGTGAAAGGCCATACACTCCTCCGTAAGACGCTACCATTTGCAGCACACACAAAACATAATATTTAACAAGAGACTTCTTTGCATCTTCCCTTGACGCAAAAACAAGCTTCTTATTCACCGTATAATTAAAAGCGGACGATATTACTCTTGCAACGGCGGTAGAAACGCCTATTCTGAAAAATCCTGCCGCAGCCGAAAGCAGCATAAACATTATCTGATAAGCAGCCAGATCGATCACCGCGGAAGCAATTGAAGATGAAAAATATCCTATCAAATTTTTATATATTGCCGCCGAATCCTTTATCGGATTGAAATGTGACTTTTCATTATTTCCCTTATAAATGGTTTTTATGGGGACTTCTGCGATCGGGATATTGTATTTCGGGGTTTCAAGGAGCATATTTGTTTCATACTCATATCTTTCTCCGTTCACAGCTATAAAATACGGTATTATCTCATTGCTCACAGCTCTTAATCCCGTCTGGGTATCGCTTATGTCAAGTCCGCAGAAAAATCTGAAAAACTGCGATGTTATCCTATTTCCCCATCTGCTTTTCAGCGGAACATTGCTTTTTGAAAAATCCCTCACGCCCAGCACAAGCTTATCCATGTTCTCCTCAAGGCATTTGCAGCATTTCAGCACGTCATCAACATCATGCTGACCGTCATCGTCCACAAAAACCACTCCGCTGTACCTATCGGAAAAATTATTCATATAATAATTCAGCGCATTTTTCATACCTCTGCCCTTACCAAGATTTACGCAATGCTTTATGACAGCACAGCCATACTCCTTATGTAAACGTACAAATATCTCGTCCGAAGCGCTCCCGTCATTTACAAGTATAATATCCTCAAAGCCGTTATCTTTCAGCCTTTTTACAACTTCTATTATATTTTCATCCGGGTTAAGCGATGGTATAACTGCACAGCAGCTGCACATATCTCCACCCCCAAAAACATTAATTATCAAAAATATTATACAATATCCGCTCCGAAATTGCAACAAAAATGTCCGGATTTTTATTTTTTCAAAACTGTTGCAATTTTACTTTTTGTATGTTATAATATAAGTGAATAAATGTACCCTTTTTTATCGGAGGCTAATGTTTAATGGCAGAATTAATATACAATGAACAGGGACGTTTGCTCTTCACCGAAGAAATGAAAGAAGAGTATACTATCCTTGTTCCACAGATGTTACCCATTCACTTTTCTTTTATTGTAAAAATATTTAACAACCACGGCTACAAAATGAAGCTCCTTACTTCAACAGGCAGACGCATTGTTGACGAAGGCTTGCGCAATGTACATAACGACACCTGTTATCCCGCACTTCTTGTTATCGGTCAGATGATAGACGCTCTTAAATCAGGTGAGTACGATCTCAACAAGACTGCTCTCATGATAACTCAGACTGGCGGAGGCTGCCGTGCGTCAAATTACATTAATCTTCTCAGAAAAGCTCTTAAAAACAACAACATGGTTCATGTTCCGGTTATTTCCTTAAACCTTTCCAATCTTGAGAAAAACCCCGGCTTCAGTCTTACGCTGCCGCTTCTTTACGAGCTTGTTACCGCTATCTGTTACGGTGACCTGCTCATGTGGACCGGAAATCAGGTGCGTCCATATGAAAACAATCCCGGTGACACAGACCGTCTTATTGACAAATGGATGGACAGGATAATCAAAACCGGATTTAAATTCAACGCATTCTCCGACAATGCGTCCAAGATCATAAAAGATTTTGAAAACATACCCTACACTCCTTCTCAAAAGGTAAAGGTCGGTATAGTCGGCGAAATATACATTAAATATGCGCCTCTCGGAAACAATGAACTGGAAAAGTTTTTAAACAGCGAAGGTGCAGAGGTTATTGTTCCGGGACTTCTGGACTTTATCCTTTTCATGTGTGACCATCATATTGTTGACACACAGATATATCACATTGCATACAAAAAATACATCGGCTCGGCAGCTCTTAAAAAATTTCTGCTCGTTATGCAGAACAAGATAATCAGGGCTTTTGACGGCTCACGTTTCCGTGCTCCGGCACACTTTGAGGAAACAAAGAAAAATGCCTCGGCTTATGTTTCTCCTGCCAACAAAATGGGCGAGGGCTGGCTGCTTACAGCAGAAATGATAGAGCTTATCGGCAGTGGCGTCAAAAATATTGTATGTGCCCAGCCGTTCGGATGTCTGCCTAACCACATTGTCGGCAAGGGCATGATAAGAAAAATACGCACTGTATATCCCGATGCAAATATTGTTGCGATCGACTACGACCCCGGTGCAACAAGAGTCAACCAGGAAAACAGAATTAAACTTATGCTTTCAACGGCAAGATCAGATCTAAAGTGACCTGAAAGGAGATTGGTATTATGGCTCTCTATGGAATTAATGCGTATATGTCCAATTCGTCCTATACTTCCTTGCTTTCGGGCGGTATGAACAGCAACAGGGGCTATAACTCAAGAAAAACAAGCTCAACTTCCGATTTATATGCCCTTATGCAGCGTGTAGATCAGGTGCGCTCAGCAGACTATCGCAAATCTATGATAGAGGAATACAAAAAAGTATTCTCAGGAGATGAGATAGGCTCGGGCGAAAATGAAGAAAAGCTTTCGGAGGTTTCCTCCAACCTTAGCAAATCCGCTGCTGCTTTGGCTACTGCAAATGATTTTTCCGACAAGGAAAGTATGATAAAAAATGTGGAAACCTTTGTAGAGGATTACAATTCAACTATTGACGCACTTACCAAGTCGGACAGTGTAGACGCTCTCAAAAAGGGT
>CASFZT010000118.1 GCA_949299215.1 uncultured Ruminococcus sp. | reverse complement strand
AGTTTTCCAGCATATTCCCGGACTTGATTTTCTTACGAAATATTCCGATCTGCCTACGCTTGCGCTGAGAGATGTAATGCTGTCGAGCGGTCTTTCGGACAGCCCGATATTTTACGGTTCATTCCTTACGATAGTTACCGGTGTTGCTTTTGCAGGAGCGTTATTTGATAAAAATAACAAGCGTGCTTTGGTTTACGGCTTGTCGGCGCTTCTTTTCTGGCTGACGGGACTTTTTACATCGTCTGTTGTGCCTATAATCGGCATATGCAGCGTTATTGTTATAATGACTGTGGTAGTTATTGTAAAGCAGAAAAACGGCGGTGTTAAATTTGAGTGCAAGGTATTTGATACTGCGCTCAAGCGATATGCAGCGATAGTGCTTGGCATGACAGTGATATTTGTGCTTGTATATATTTTTCAGGGTATTTATATAAGAGATAAGGCAATAGCGTTTTATGACGGAATGTACCGATTATTTATTGCGTTAGGCTATTCCCCTGTTGATAAGGCATCTCTTTATGAAACAGCATGGGGCAGAAGCATTGATATCATAAAAGAACATCCTCTGCTTGGAGTAGGACCTGATTGTCTTGCAAAGTATCAGACGCTCTATGAAAAATACGAGATAAATCTTATAGACAAGAGCTATAATGAATATCTTTATATAGCCGCAACGCGCGGAATACCATCGCTTATAGCATACATAGCATTTATTGTATATGTTTTGAAGAGAAGCAAGACCGGTACGGGAAGTGAAGCAAGATCGGGGCAGGACTGGTACATGACTGCAATTTTTGTATCTGTCGGGGCATATCTTGTACAGGCATTTTTCAGCGCAAGCTCCGTAACGGTAGCGCCGCTTTTCTGGCTGCTTGCAGGATTTGCGTGTGCAAACAAGATATCGGAAGTCGGAACAAAGAAAAGCAAAAAGGCAAAAAACAAACTTACATAATAAGGGCAAGCATTTTTTTCAGATTTCATGAAAAAACGCTGAGTGTGACCACAAATGCTAAGCTTGCTGTCAACGGGAACTCGAAATTAAGGCAATACCGCACAAGCTCTGTGCGGTATTGCCTTAATTTTAATAACTTTTTATATAAAAAACGAGCGCTAAAATCGCTTTGCACCTATCCGCACAAAAAGTCGAGAGCTTACCGCAATTCTATGGTAGAATAGAATTACACTAAAGGAAAGGAACGTGAACTATGAACAGTTGGGCAGAGGGCATTCAGTCGGCAATAGCCTATATCGAGGACAATCTCACGGAGGAGCTGAAAATCGAGGACATAGCGGCGAAAGCGTACGTTTCGCCATTCCATTTTCAGCGTATTTTCGGAGTGCTGTGCGGTTTTACGGTGAGCGAATACATCCGTAACCGCAGGCTTACTCTTGCGGCGCAGGAGCTTAGCCGCAGTGATGAAAAGGTTGTTGATATTGCCTTGAAATACGGCTATGACTCCCATGACAGCTTTACCCGTGCGTTCACAAGGTTTCACGGAATTTTTCCCTCGGCGGCAAAAGAAAAGGGTGCACAGCTCAAATCCTTTGCGCCCCTTAAAATCAAACTTACTTTGGAGGGCGGTACTATGTTAGATTACAAAATCGAAGAAAAATTTTCATTCAGCGTTATCGGAAAGATGAGGAAATTCAACTGCGAAACCTCGTATCAGGAAATCCCGAAATTCTGGGATGAATATTCGGAAAACGGCGGACATGATGTTGTCTGCGGCATGTACGGCTTGTGCTGGGACAGCGACGGAAAAATCTTTGAGTATTACATCGGCGACAACTACATTCCTTATAAAACCATACCCGATGGCTATACGGTAAGGACTATTCCGGCAGGAACCTGGGCGGTATTCCCTTGCAAAATGGGTACGCTTCAGGATGTAAACACAAAAATCTGGTCGGAGTGGCTGCCTAATCTGAAAGGCTACAAGCTGTCAGGAAATTATAATCTTGAGGTCTATCTCACACCGCCTATGCCCGACCCTAAGGACGAGCATGTTGAAATATGGGTACCTGTTGAGAAAATCTGATTAAAAGCTGACGGATCTGTATGAATTGCAGCTCCGTTATGCTCGTTTTTATAATGCTGAAAACAGATACGCTCCTGCCGTGGCATTTGTATGTGCTGAATGCTGTGAGGGGTTGTGTGTATCGTAAGAAAGCGTGTTGCAGATTTACTTTTTCGACAAGCTGAAACCCCCAATTGTTCTACATGAAACATTTGGGAGTTTTTGTCAGTTTCAATAAGGGTGCTTGCCACATCATTCAACGTGGCAAGCACCCTTATTGAAAAATTTATTTACAAAAACATACATACGCTTTTATTTTATGAAATTATCCAACTCACACTTGAATTACTAAACTATATCGGATTTGATTTCAACTGCTGTTTTATGTCAAGGTGCTTGATAAGGTAAATATCACTCTTGCTCAGGGCGAGCATTTATCTGTGGTAGGTCTTAATGGTGCAGGAAAAACCACGTTTGTAAAGCTATTATGCCGACTTTATGACCCCACAGAGGGCGAAATACTCCTTGACGGAGTAAACATCAAGGAGTATGACTACAATGAATATATGAGCCCGTTTTCGCCTGTATTTCAGGATTTCCGCCTGTTCTCGTTCTCGGTTGCGGATAATATCGTTCTTGACGCTGAGTATGAACAAAATGAACTGAACGCTCTCATAGAGCAAGTAGGACTGCATGAAAAAATCGACTCTCTTGAAAACGGCGCAGACACAATGCTGTTCAAGGCGTTTGACGAAAACGGAATTGAACCATCGGGCGGAGAACAGCAGAAAATAGCTATTGCAAGGGCGCTGTTCAAGCGTTCTCCCGTGGTAATTCTGGACGAGCCGACAGCGGCACTTGACCCTGTTGCGGAATACGATATTTACCGCCAGTTTGATGACCTCGTTGGCGGAAAAACTGCGATTTATATTTCCCACAGGCTTTCAAGCTGTCAGTTCTGCCACAAGATAGCGGTATTCGCCGAGGGCTGTATCAAGGAATACGGCACTCACGATCAGCTTTGCACAGTTGCAGATGGCATTTATGCAAAGATGTTTGAAGCGCAGGCACAGTATTACAGATAAAATTAACCGCAGGGTGCGGGCGAAGATGCCTGTACCCTGCGGTTTTCTGCACATTTCATATATCTGCTGTGGTGTTAGTACATTGGGAATAAAGCATATGCTTGCTCTCAATGTGAATGACAGAGAGCGAGCATACCGATTTCAATAATGGGCTTGCCCCGTAATTATATCAGTTGTTGCCTTTCTGCTGCTGTTTCACAATAGCCATTACTTCTACATATATCCCCGCTACCACCTGGTAAAGCTCGGGAGGTATCCCTTGCCCTACATTTAACATGGTAAGCATAGCCGCAGTCGAATCATCACGGTATACAGGCACTCCGTTCTCTTCCGCAAGATTGATTATTCTTTCCGCCGTCTTTCCGTGACCTGATGCCACTACAACAGGCGAGTAGTCTTTCTCCGGATTGTATTTTAATGCGACTGCCGCTCCGTTTGTTATAGGCTTTCTATATTTTGACATTCAGACCACCTCTCTTGTCCTGTATCTTAGGAAATACCTGCGTAAGATCACGCCTTGATAAAGCCGTTCCGATATGTACGCTCTCCGCATTGTAACCGTTTGCTGAGGCTATTTGCGATATCCTGCCCTTGAGTGAGCCGAAAATTCCGCTTGTACCCGGCGGACATAACAGCTCTGTGTACAGCTTGTTGTCCTGCGTCTGTATGTTAAGCTCAAAATAGCCTATGTTCTCTATCTCAAAACAGAGGAACATATGCTTGGATTCCTTTGCTCCGTTTCGGTTTTCTGCATCTGGGTCTGCCCAAAGCTCTCCGAATGCCTTTACGCCGTTGTCGTCTATCGGTACAAGATAGTGCAGCAGAGGAGTAAATACGCCCGGCGCTGTCAGAAGTCCCTGCATTATGTCGTTCTTGCTCATCTCAGAAAGAGATTTTAAGGACGGATCGTTTATGTTTTTAGACAGAAAATCCATGAGATTTTCCATAGATGTCGGCGGAGTGTAGCTTATGCCCTCCGATTTGGTGAGATTTTCAAGCATGGAGTTTACCGATTGTGCTATTATTATCTTTTTATCAATGTCCTCTACCGAGTTTATCGCTATGCTTAAACAGTCTATAAGCTTGTTTAAATCCTCTGTGGAATTAAAGCTGCGGAGAATTTGATTAAGCTCCTCGCCCGTGTCGTCGGGCATAAGCTCTTCAAATATTGCCCTTATGGACGCAGCACCTCTTGTCGTGTCCATTCTGCTTAGTTTCATGGACAGATTTTTTGAGGATATACTTTTTAATGAGGAGTTGAGCTTGATGCCCAAAGCATTTGAAAGTATGGTAAGCGACTGCTGGCGGAGAAGTGAATCCGTTGTAATGGACGATATCTCTGCGGTATTTACCGACATACGTGAAAGAATGTCATTCGCCTTGTCTGCAAGCATTTTTTTCTTTATGGGATCGTCTATTGAGTTTATCATAATACTCATACGGTCGACAAGAGCGGCTATATTTCCCGTAGAGTCATAGCTTTTTATAATGTTGTTAAGTGCACCGTACATTGACGGAGGTGCGGCTGCGGTAAAAAGATCACGCAGAGCCTCCGTACCGTTTTCGGAGCTTATGCCCCGTAAAAGAATTTCAAGCGCCTGCAGCGAAATATCATAATTATTCATTGCTGCGCCTACCTTTTCGGAAAGCATGGAGAGTGCGCTTGCCGCAGGCGTACTGCCCTGCAAAAGTACATTAAGCGATTCTATTTTTATATCGGACGGCAGGTCTGCATTTTCTATGTATTGTATAAACATCGTGCGAAGCTGTTCTGCCTGCTCGGGTGAAGAAGTCATGTCAAGAATTGCGTTGAAGCTTTCGCCCAGAGCAGTGTTGCTGCTGTTGTAGCGTGACATATTGTATACAACGAGCGAGATAAGATTTTTTGTGTCGTTATTTATGAGAAGAGTGCCGCTTAACTGATCGAGAAGATTAAGTATAACAGGCTTTGCGGCAGCAAAATTTTCTTTTGTAAGTGAGTTTGCCATGTTCATAAGCTGCTCCGCAAGTGCTCTTGTGGGTGCGGCGGTATCGGCAAGATAGCGCAGATTTGCGGATATGGAGTTAAGCACATCATCACGTGCAGATGCATCGGAAGCGGCTTTTGTGAACTGAAGTACAGCCTGACCTATTTCGTCCGAACCGTTTATGAGAAGATTTTTCAGCTCCGTCCAGATGGGGTCGCTGTATATGGTAGCCTGTTTTTCCTGTGCAGCCATATCCGCTGCAAGGTTTCCGGGTGCAAGCATGACCTCGTTTGCAAATTCGGTGACTTTGCTTATAAGAACGGCGTCAGCTTCTGCCGCAAGTGCGGAAAAAGCCTGTGTTCCGACAAGACTGCGCAGCACCGACATAGCGGAGGACGGATTTTTGGAAACGGCAACGCTTATGCTGAGATTTGAGCCGTCCTTATTGTCACGGTTAGCAAACTCCTCGGTACGTTCGGTAGGCTTTTGTATTTTGGAGGTATCGCTGAGGTTAAAGACCTGATCGGTCTGCGGCTGAGGAGCGCTCTTATTTGTAAATTCATAGTTTTTCGGCGTAATCGGTGTAGTAATATTAAGCAGACCCGGCAAAGTGACCCCTCCCCTCACAATTTATCATTATAATTGTACGTCAAAACACATTTAAAATCAATAGAAATTTTCTTATTTTTGCATTATAGGAAAAATTTTCTGCTGATTTTGTAAATAATTAACGAAGTTTGGTTAAAATTTTTTAAGTGATTTAAGGTGTGATATTTTAAAATTCTCTTGTAGAAATCAAAAAAATGTTGTATAATATAAATAATCATATATTAATATAGGAATAGTGCGCCAGAATTT
>CASFZT010000117.1 GCA_949299215.1 uncultured Ruminococcus sp. | reverse complement strand
GGCAGTTTTTCGGGAAATTCGGAAAGAGTACAGCCAAGACGTGAAAACGGAGCGCATGGGTTGTAAATATCCTTGTCAAATTCGGAATACTCGGGATTGATGCGTATGCCGGCTTCAATTTTTCTGCCGCTTGAAAATATCATGGGATAAAATTTCTCGAATTGGCGAAAGTTATTAAATACAATATGATTGCATATTTTTACTATTTCCGCAAAGTCCTCTTTTTTATATGCCGGATTGAAGATATGAACTTCACCGCCCATTTCCTCATATCCGAGTTTTGCTTCAAAGATACCGCTTGCGGTAGTGCCTGCAAGGTATTTTTTTATAAGCGGATATACGCTGTACATGGAAAAGGCTTTTTGTGCAAGAAGAATTTTGCAGTCTGCTTTTTGCTGTACATATTTCAGTATTTGAAGATTTTTTATAAGCAGATTTTCATCCGTAATATAGCATGGAGTAGGGAGTGAGGAAATGTCAAATTCGGAAAAACGGCTCATTTTTTATTCTCCTTTGCAGGTTCGTCCACAAATTCAATGTTTTCAAGCTGGGCGGTAAGATTTGATTTTATTGCGGCACGAAATTCGTTGCGCAAAGCGGTCTGTTCTTCCTTTTCTTCGGGAGTAAGCCCCTCGGGTGTGCGTGATTTTCTTGCAAGCTCATTTATACGGTCGATTTTTTTCTGTTCCATATTGCACTTCCTATCTATAAAATATCAATGTTATGACTATATTATAGCAGATATAAAGAGTTATTGCAAGTAAAAAGCCGCCCGTATTATTCCACGAGCGGCGATAAAAGCTGTTTTATGTCCAATTAAAATTTTCCTTGCCTGCGCCAATTTCAAAATGATATTTTACAATGCCCAGATCTACCTTTGAGTAAAAGCCTCCGGTAGATTTGGCGGATACATTTTTTCCGTCTTGTGTGAAGAAAAACTTCTGCTGATTCATGGCGGTAGGTGCAAGCAGGGCAGCCTCCATGCCTTTGATAAACCAATCGGGCTTGTCGGACGAGCTGCAAAGTGTTTCCATAGACTTTGACTTATGAGGTTCGCCGTTAGTTGTGCCATAGCCGAGAGAGATCACTATACCGAGCTTTTCGCCGTTGTTTATCCTGATATTTTTCTTTACAGTGTCCTTTGAAACGGTCATTGCCACCCAACAGGTGTTAAGGCCGAGAGTCTGTGCAAAAAGAGCGATACGTTCACCGTAGTAACCGCATTTCTCATCAAAGTCGGCAGTCTTTTTTCCGACAAGAGCAATATAGTTCTGCACTCCCGAAAATTTTCCGTAATGCGCCATAAGTCCGTCGAAAGCAGACGTTTCGTTTGTAACAAGCTGAATGTTAAGTCCGCTTTCCCTATTGCAGGTTGCAATCTCTTCGTTAAGTAGGTTTACGATATCTGCGGGGATAGTCTTGTTTCGATAGCTTCTCACGCTGTGACGAGCGTTTATTGCTTCAGAAATTGTCATGTAAATTACCTCCAATTAAGTCAGTCTTTCCAAACGGGGTAGTCCGACAGTACCGCTTTACAAACGACCGAATCAACATGAGTGAACATTTCTTTAAGCCCATGCCAGAAATCCTGATTTGCGGATACATAATAATATTTCATAGTGCCTTTTTTGTGCATATCAATAAGACCTGCTTCTCTTAATATCCGCAGATGATTAGAAAGTGCAGGACGTGATAAGTGCACTTTTTTCATAATATCCGGCACACGCATACCGAGTTGTTCATTTTCAAGCAATGCAAGAAAAATGAGCTGCCTTGTTTCATCGCCCAGAGCAATAAATGCCTTTTGATATTTTTTAAATTCATTTGCAAGCATTTGTCGGTTTTCGGCACATTGTTCCATAAAGACCCTCCGTTTATCTACTCAAAACATTATACCATACTTTATTGTAAAAATGTATATCGGTAAAGAAAATCAAGACAATAAAAATCATACCGCACGGTATATGTACGGTATGAGATATCTTATTGCTTTGAGGCAAAGAGAAAATCAAAGCTTCCGTCCGCAGTGTGCAGACAGGTCTTGAGTACATTGGCAAGTATCATAAGCTTATTTTTCATTTTTTCCTCGTCATATGGAAATACCGCACTGTCAAGCAGAAATGTAATGACGCCGACGATCATTTCCGCACTTTCTTCTGGGGTTTCCACACTTAAAGAACCGTCATTGTTTCCCTGGATAAGCAGGTCGGTAAGTACGGGTGAAACGACCTTTATGGCAGTGAGTTTCATTTTGTTGTGCAGGAGCAGGTCCTCGTGGAGATGCAGAGAAATTATAAAGTTTTTCTGGTTGTCCTGAAATTCCTTTTTTATCATACATTCAAACAGGTGCTGTATCTTTTCAATAACGGTGTTTTTGCTGTTTATGCCCTTGAAATATTCCTGCAGGGCTTTTTTGTAGCAGCGTTCTATTACTTCGTCCATAATTTTTTCTTTGCTGTCGAAGTAATAGTATATGCTTCCTTTGCCGATACCTGCTTTTTGAGCGATAAGCTGAATGGTGATGTCGCTGTCCGGCATTATGCTCATAAGCTGTTCTGCTGTTGAAAGTATAAGTTCACGTTTATCTGTTTTATTTGACATGGCAATACCCTTTCAATTGTATGGACGATAGCGTACGAATATGTATATAGGCAGTACCGCAAGAGCCTGTGCGAAATATGCAAGCAGATTTCGTGCAAAGCCGTCAAGCGTACTTTGTGCGGTATTGCCTATAAATAAAAGGCTTGCATAAGGTATACAAATCTTATTGAATTATAGCATAAAAAATTATGTTTTACAATACGGACGGTAATTTTTTTTAAAACATTGTTGATTTTATTGCAGAAAATCTATTTTATGGAAAAAGATATAGTAAAAAGGGCAAAGTTGATATATAATACTTGACCGTCGGTCGAAAATGTGATACTATGTAAACGCACGAATTCGACCGCTGGTCGAAAGATGCGGAATAATCAGATATGTTGTGAAAGGTTGTGTTAAAATGAATTCTGCTTTGCTGGCTTTGGGAATTGCCGGCGGAACGGTGCTTGCAGGGGCAGCAGCATCAGGAATTGCCGCATTGGTGTTGTTTAATAGGGTCATTCCCCGTCAGGAGGTTTTAAGAGTAAATCTTGATGAAATGGCAGATATGGAAAAATGGGAGGAGTACAAGAAGATCATTCATCCGAATAAGGAATGGCTTCTGGCACAGGAAATCGAGCATATAACAATAAAGTCAAATGACGGTCTTACACTTCATGCCAATTTTCTTCCTGCGGAAGAACCGACAGGCAGAGTTGCTGTATGTCACCACGGATACACAAGCAGAGGAATGAACGACTGCTCGTCGATAGCGGTATTTCTGCACAAGCTCGGATTTGACTGTCTTATAGTAGATAACCGTGCGCACGGCGACAGTGAGGGTAAGTATATAGGATTTGGTATACTTGACAGATACGACTGCCTTTCATGGATAAATTATATAAATGAACGCTTTGAGGGAAAGAAAGAAATCCTGCTGTATGGTGTTTCTATGGGAGCGGCAACGGCTGTAATGGCGTCGGGACTTGAAGAACTGCCGAAGAATGTAAAGGCAGTAGTTGCAGATTGTGCGTATACATCTCCTTATGACGTTTTTTCGCATATTTTAAAGCGTGACTATCATCTTCCGAAATTTCCGATAATGAATATAAATGACAGAATATGCCGCAAAAAAGCAGGCTATGGCTTTAAAGACTATTCAACGCTTGATGCTGTTAAATCAACGGACTGCCCGATACTTTTCATACACGGCAAGGAGGATAAGTTTGTCCCCGTGTGGATGAGCGAAAAGAATTATGCCGAGTGCAGATCGCCTAAAGAACTGCTTTTGGTTGAAAATGCGGGACACGCAGCAAGCTATTATGAAAACAGAGAGCTTTACGAAAAAACAGTAAGCGATTTTGTTGAAAAATATATGCCGGAAATGAAAGGATAATTATTATGAAAGAGATAAATATCAACGGCGCTGTTATGCAGTGCTATCCTCTTACGGCGGCACAGAAGCTTCATAATTTTACTATAAAGTATTGTCCGCTTCATCAGATACTTAATATAGGTACGGGTCTGTATGTAAAGCAGGAGGTCGATTTTAACCTGCTGAAAAAGGCAATTTACATGGCGTATGAGCGCTTTGATACAATGCGCCTGAGATTTGTCGAGGACGAGGACGGTACGGTATATCAGTATCTTGTTCCGAACGAGGACAGGGATATTGAGTATAGAGATTATTCTTCCTGGAAAGAAGAAGCTATAAATAATGAGCTTAGAAAGATAACAGCCGTTCCGTTTAAGAGATACAATTCTCCGATGAATCATATAATTATGATAAAAATGCCCGATGGCTATAACGGAATGTACCTTAAAGTAGACCATATGACAATGGATTCAAGCTCTATTATTGCGTTTAACAGAGATGTTCTTGAAATATATTGTCATCTTAAATATGATATGCCGATGCCGAAACCGATGATGTCATATTTTGCCCAGGTTGAGAAGGACCTTGCATATGAAGCGGATTCTGCCGCAAAGAAGAAGGATACCGAATTCTGGACGGCAGAGTTGCAAAAGGACGAGCCTATGTATACCGACTTTACCGGTATGGGACGCCTGCTTACACAGAGAAGGGAAATGGGCGAGCCGGATTTAAGAAGCGCGGTGATTACATCATTTGACCCGACGGCTGCAATTTCGGTTTATCATCTTGAGGAAGAACCCTCCGCAAGACTTATGCAGTTCTGTATTGATAATAACGTTCCGATGGCAAGCCTGCTTCTTATGGGACTCAGAACGGTTCTTTCCAAGTTCAACAACGACGAAAAGGACGTGTCGCTTAAGACCTGTATCTCAAGAAGAGGCACACTTCTGGAAAAGCGCTCCGGCGGTACAAGAATACATTTCTTCCCCCTGCGTACGATCATTGAGCCGGAAACAAAGTTTATTGATGCACTGCATATTATTCAGACCGAGCAGAATAAGATTTTCCGCCATGCAAATTATGACCCGATAGAGCATACGATACAGCGTCAGAGGGCGTTTAAATTAAGACCGGGCGCAAGCTATGAAAGCATAAGCCTGACATATCAGCCGATGACCTTAAGACAGAATGCACCTGATATGCCGGATATACCTTATAAGAGTATGTGGTATTCAAACGGAGTCGCCGCACAGCCGCTGTATCTTACGGTTATGCACCGTCCGGAGGATAACGGACTTAATTTCAATTTTGAATACAGAAAAGATGCGGTAACTGAGTATGAGATGGAGTATCTTTATTATTATCTCTGCCGTGTACTTTTCAGAGGAATTGAAAATAAGGAACGTACTGTCGGCGAAATATTGGAACTTATATGATAAAAGAATTGGAGATGTGAATTATGATAGATAAAATCAAAGAGCTTATCTGTAATTATGTTGAAGCAGATGCTGCAAGTATTACGGAAGATACAAAATTTATAGAGGATCTGAATTTTACTTCATATGACTTTATGTGTATGCTGGGTGATCTGGAGGAAGAGTATGGAATTACCGTTGATGAGAGCGATATACTTAATATCCATACGGTAGGAGAGGCAGCCGAATATATCGAAAAGCTTGCAAGGGAGAAGTAAAATGAACAGAGAAAATACCACAACACTGGCAGAGCTTGTAAAAAACGCTGCCGAGGAACATGGCAATTGTGTTTATGTAAAAGAAGAACGGCAAGGATATTTCTGAAAAGACCTTTGCCGAGTTCTATACCGACTGCAGAAAGCTGAACGGCTTTTTTGCAAAGAAGAATGAGACCTTCCATGCTGCAATAATCGGAGCGTCAAGCTATAATTATCTTGTAGGCTGGTTTGGTACGTCCTTGGGCGGAAATACTCTTGTTCCTCTTGATGCACAGCTTGGCT
>CASFZT010000116.1 GCA_949299215.1 uncultured Ruminococcus sp. | reverse complement strand
TTGGAAGCTTGCCGCTGTATAGGTGCGTGCGGACTTGCACCGGTACTTACGGTAAATGAAGATGTATACGGAAGACTTGTACCGGACGATGTAGAAAGCATTCTTGCTAAGTACGGAGATTGATCAAATTTATGATGACGGAGATTTCGCTTAACATTCTTGACGTTGCCCAGAATTCCGTGAGAGCGGAAGCGTCGCTTATAGAGATAACGGTTGATGCGGATACCGAAAAGGATATGCTGACGGTAATAATAAGCGATAACGGCTGCGGCATGACGGAAGAGCAGGTCAAAAATGTTACAGACCCGTTTTTTACAACCAGAACGACCAGAAAAATAGGACTCGGAGTACCGTTTTTTAAAATGTCGGCGGAAAGTACCGGCGGCAGCTTTTCAATAGTATCCGAACTTGGCGTCGGTACAACGACAAAAGCGTGTTACGTGCTTTCGTCGATAGACAGAATGCCGCTCGGAGATATAACGGGAACGATCCATACCCTTGTAACGATGAATCCCGATATAGATTTTGTTTATAAGTATAATGTAAACGAAAGAGGCTTTGTGATGGATACAAGAGAGTTCAGGGAAATTCTCGGAGAGGTATCATTTGCGGAAGCGGAGGTTTCGGATTATATAAATGAGTACCTTACGGAAAATAAAGCCGAAACGGATAACGGGATCATGATATGAAACGCAGGGAAATAAAAACGCTGATAATAAGCGAAGAGAAACTTTAAGGAGGAAAATTCCATGAAATCATTGGAAGAGCTTAAGGCAATCCGTGACAAAATGAGGGGTCAGATCGATATAAGAGAGGAAGATTCGGATGCAATGCGAGTTGTAGTAGGTATGGCGACTTGCGGAATTGCAGCAGGTGCAAGACCTGTTCTCCGTGCATTTTCCGATATAGTTCAGGAGAGAGAGCTCAAAAACGTTGCAGTAGTACAGACAGGCTGTATCGGTCTTTGTCAGTATGAGCCTATCGTTGAGATATATGAATCGAACGGCAAAAAGACAACATATATAAAGGTTAAGCCCGAAATGGTTGAGGAGATCGTAGATCAGCACGTAGTTAAGGGCAACCCCGTTACAAAATATACGATTGAAGCTTCAAAGCTCGGTTAAACCGAAGGAGGAAAATAACAAATGTATCGTTCACATGTATTGGTATGCGGCGGCACCGGATGTACTTCATCGGGAAGCGAGAAGATAATTGAAGCACTTGAAAAAGAAATTGCCGCAAATGGTCTTACCGACGAAGTGCAGGTAGTAAAAACAGGCTGTCACGGTCTTTGTGCACTTGGTCCTATTATGATAATCTACCCAGAGGGATCTTTCTACTCAATGGTAAAGCCGGAGGACATTCCGGAGATCGTTTCCGAGCATCTCCTTAAAGGCCGTATCGTTACAAGACTTCTTTATAACGAAACAATAACAGACAACGGCGTTAAGGCGCTTAACGAAACCAATTTCTATAAGAAACAGCACCGTATCGCTCTGCGTAACTGCGGTGTTATCAACCCAGAGAATATTGAAGAATATATCGGTACAGATGGATACCAGGCTTTAGGTAAGGTGCTTACCGAAATGACGCCCGATGAGGTTATCCAGACAATTCTCGATTCCGGACTTCGCGGAAGAGGCGGCGGCGGCTTCCCGACAGGTATGAAGTGGAAGCTTGCGAGAAATATCGTTCCCGATGCAGATCAGAAGTATGTTTGCTGTAATGCCGATGAAGGCGATCCGGGTGCATTTATGGATCGTTCCGTTCTTGAGGGCGACCCTCACGTTGTACTTGAAGCTATGGCGATTGCAGGTTATGCTATCGGCGCAAATCAGGGTTACATATATGTTCGTGCAGAGTATCCTATTGCTATCAAGCGCCTTGAAATTGCTATCAAGCAGGCTCGTGAATATGGACTTCTCGGCAAGAATATCTTTAATACGGGATTTGATTTTGATATCGGCTTAAGACTTGGCGCAGGCGCATTTGTATGCGGCGAAGAAACAGCTTTGATGACTTCTATCGAAGGAAACAGAGGCGAGCCTCGTCCTCGTCCTCCGTTCCCTGCTGAAAAGGGCCTTTTCCAGAAGCCTACAATCCTTAACAACGTTGAAACATATGCAAATATTCCTCGTATCATCCTTAACGGTGCAGAGTGGTTTGCATCAATGGGTACAGAAAAATCCAAGGGTACAAAGGTATTCGCTCTCGGCGGTAAGATTAATAATACGGGTCTTGTAGAAGTACCGATGGGTACAACTCTCCGTGAAGTCGTTGAAGAAATAGGCGGCGGTATTCCAAACGGAAAGAAGTTTAAGGCAGCACAGACAGGCGGTCCTTCAGGCGGATGTATTCCTGCAGATCATTTTGATGTCCCGATTGATTATGATAACCTTATTGCTATCGGCTCAATGATGGGTTCGGGCGGACTTATTGTAATGGATGAAGATAACTGTATGGTTGATATCGCTAAGTTCTTCCTTGAATTTACGGTAGATGAATCTTGCGGTAAGTGTACACCTTGCCGTGTAGGTACAAAGAGAATGCTTGAGATCCTTACTAAGATCACAAAGGGTCAGGGAACACTTGAAGATATTGACAAGCTTGAAGAGCTTTGCTACTATATTAAGGCTAACGCTCTTTGCGGACTTGGACAGACAGCACCAAACCCCGTTCTTTCAACGCTCAGATATTTCCGTGATGAATATATTGCACACGTTGTTGATAAGAAATGTCCCGCAGGCGTATGTAAGAGTCTCCTCAGCTATGAGATCCTTCAGGATAAATGTAAGGGCTGTACTCTTTGCTCAAGAGTATGTCCGGCAGGAGCAATTTCCGGTACTGTTAAGAATCCGCACATTATTGATAAGGATAAGTGTTTGAAGTGCGGCGCTTGTATCGAGAAGTGTAAATTCGGCGCTATTGTCAAGAAGTAAGCAGGAGGAGAAAGAACAATGGATATGGTTAATTTGAAAATCAACGGCGTGGACGTTTCCGTGCCTAAGGGTACTACCGTTCTTCAGGCTGCACATCAGGCAAACATTGATATTCCTACTCTCTGCTACCTGAAAGAGATCAATGAGATCGGTGCGTGCCGTATCTGCGTAGTTGAGATACAGGAAATGAGAGGAGCAGTTCTCGGTCCGAAGAGAATAGTAACATCATGTGTATATCCCGTTTCAGAGGGTATGCAGGTGTTCACAAATACAGCAAAAGTACTTGACTCAAGAAAGAAAACGCTTCAGCTTATTCTTTCCACACATGAAAGAAAATGTCTGTCGTGCGTAAGAGCGGATAACTGTGAATTGCAGAAGCTCTGCCATGAGATGGGTGTTGATGATGAAACATACTATGAAGGCGAAAAGGAAGTATATGAGATTGACGATTCCGCACCTCATATGATAAGAGATAACAATAAGTGTATTCTCTGCCGCAGATGTGTTGCAGTTTGTGAAAAGACACAGGGCGTAGGCGTTATCGGTGCAAACGACCGTGGATTCAAGACCCATATTGCGTCTGCATTTGAGCTTGGACTCGGCGATACATCATGTATAAGCTGCGGACAGTGCATAGCAGTATGTCCGACAGGCGCACTTTCCGAAAAGGACGATACCGATAAGGTTCTTGAAGCAATTGCGGATGATACAAAGTACGTTATTGTACAGACAGCTCCTGCGGTAAGAGCAGCTCTCGGTGAAGCTTTTGGTTATCCTATGGGTACAAATGTTGAGGGCAAGATGGCAGCAGCTTTGAGAAGGATCGGCTTTGACAAGGTGTTTGATACAGACTTTGCAGCTGACCTTACAATTATGGAAGAAGCACATGAGCTTGTAGAAAGAGTAAAGAACGGCGGAAAGCTTCCGATGATTACTTCCTGCTCACCGGGCTGGATCAAATATTGCGAGCACTATTTCCCTGACCTTACAGAAAATCTTTCAAGCTGTAAGTCTCCTATGCAGATGTTTGGTGCTACCGCAAAGACATATTATGCAAAGAAGATCGGCGTAGATCCTCGTGATATGGTAGTTGTAGCTGTGATGCCATGTACTGCCAAGAAGTTTGAGATAGGCAGAGATGACGAGAATGCAGCAGGCGTTCCCGATGTTGATATTTCCATTACAACAAGAGAGCTTGCACGTCTTATCAAGAAATGTGGCATTAAGTTTAATGATCTTCCCGATGAGAAGTTTGACGAACCTCTTGGAATCGGTACAGGTGCAGCAGTTATTTTCGGCGCAACAGGCGGCGTAATGGAAGCGGCACTCCGTACTGCGGTTAAGTTCATTACGGGTGAAGAAGCAGGTTCAATTGAATTTACCGATGTTCGTGGCGTTAAGGGTATAAAGGAAGCTTCCTATAATGTAGGCGGACTTGATGTCAAGGTCGCAGTTGCATCCGGTACGGCAAATGCTGCTGAACTGCTTAAGAAGGTTGAAAGCGGCGAAGCCGATTATACATTCATTGAGGTCATGGGATGTCCCGGCGGCTGTGTAAACGGCGGCGGTCAGCCTCAGCAGCCTGCAAATGTACGTAACTTTGAGGATATCAGAGCTATCAGAGCAAAGGCACTTTATGATCAGGACGCAGCTTGCGAAATTCGTCTTTCACATGAGAATCCGGCTATTAAGGAAGTTTACGCAGATTTCTTTGGTCAGCCCGGCAGCCATATTGCACATGAGGTTCTCCATACGTCATATGTCAAGAGAGGCGTTTATGATAAGCCGGTTTACAATAAGAAGTAATTAAAATCAAAAAGCCGCCGTAGTTTTTATAAGCTGCGGCGGCTGTTATTTATGAGGTGTTTATGGAAATTATTCTTGCTTCAGCATCTCCGAGAAGACAGGAGCTGTTGGGATATGTTTTTAAAAGCTTTGTTTGCAAGCCTGCAAATGTAGATGAAACATTGCCGGAAAATATTATGCCGATGGAAAGTGCAGAAATGCTTGCAGTGAAGAAGGCTAAATTTATTGCGAATGAAAATTCGGATGCACTTGTGATAGGCTGTGATACGGTGGTTATTTATGAAAATGAAATTTTCGGAAAACCGACTGATGAGATGGACGCCAAGCGTATGCTTGAAATGCTTTCCGGCAAAACGCATTATGTTGTGACAGGTGTAGCTTTGTTTTATAAAGGAAAAAGTGTAAGTTTTTCGGAAAGAACAAGTGTAAAGTTTTATAACTTAACAGAGTGTGAGATGTTGGATTATATTGCAACGGGACAGCCTATGGATAAAGCAGGAGCATATGGCATACAGGATAAAAATTTCCTGCCCGTGAAAAGTATAGAGGGCGATTATTTTAATATCGTGGGATTGCCGATAGCTCGCCTTAAACGTGAAGTGGAGAGCTTTTTGATATACGTCGGTGTCAGGTAAGAAGCGTGCGGTAAAGATAGCTGTTTTGTTTCTTGCCGATACGTTCAGTTATGCCGAGTTTGGTGAGAATGTTCAGCGTCAGACGTGACAGGTCGATGGAGATATTCGCTTTTGCGGCAAATTCGGATGAGGTGTATTCCGATGGAAGATCACTTGGTATGAAGTAAAGCCAATCTGCTTTACAGTCAAGATAGATCTCGTCACAAAGCGAGATAGGTATACGGTCATATCGGGTGTACATTTTGCGGCTGTGGATTTCGGAAGAACTGCGGTATTCTTCGATATCAAGCATGACAATGCATATGCGCAGGTTGGGATCATTCAGCAATGGTTTTATTTTGTACAGCTCCGGGAATATTTCATATGGCGAGCCGACTTTGGGAGATTTGCGCTTCTTGGATATAGTGTCTGTTTTCGGGTCAATGTATAATATCCACTTGTTTAAAGGGATAGGGTGTACAACGGTGACACGGCTTACCTCTAAAAAGCAACTGAGCTTGCGGCGTAGCTGAGGCTGAATAACGAACCGTGTAAATGCCAATAATAACCACAAATAAAAGTGGAGGTAAACTATTATGGCAAACAGAAATCACGGTTTAAGTGAA
>CASFZT010000115.1 GCA_949299215.1 uncultured Ruminococcus sp. | reverse complement strand
CATTGCTTTTGCTTTTGGTATGTTTTGGACTTTCTTTTTTGTGTTATGTCACTCCGATCGCAGGATATATTTTTCTGATAGTTGGCTCGGGCGTATTTATAATGATCTTTGCGGTAAGGTTTCTGGTTATTTTCAGAAAGTACAATCCGGCATTGAATCCAGATCGTACAGAAGAGTGTGATTACGGTGAAAAAAATATTCAGGATAAAAAATAAAAATCATATGCCGTATTCCTTGATGATATATCATGGAATACGGTATTTTTATGTCTGACACCGAAACCTACCACTAAAATTCACAAAAAGTTAGCATATAATTTTATATTATTGCATGAATACTATGCTTTAAATGCTATAATTTATCTGTAAATTCTGATGTATGGAGGAAGCGGTGTATGGTTCATCTGCTGTTAATAGTAATATATATTTCGTTTATAAGTCTTGGTTTGCCGGACGGACTATTAGGCTCGGCATGGCCGAATATGTATCCCGAGTTTAATGTGCCCGTGTCGTATGCCGGAATCGTAAGTATGATAATTTCAGGCGGTACTATTGTTTCATCGCTGTTTAGCGAAAAGGTTGTAAGCAGACTTGGTACGGGTATGGTTACGGCTGTGAGTGTATTGATGACTGCGTGTGCTTTGTTCGGATTTTCTGCAAGCAGTGAATTCTGGCAGCTTTGCGTGTGGGGATTGCCATATGGTCTTGGCGCAGGAAGCGTGGATGCAGCACTTAATAACTTTGTGGCATTACATTATAAAAGCCGCCATATGAGCTGGCTGCATTGCTTTTGGGGAATAGGCTGCAGCATGGGACCGTATATAATGTCATATTTTCTGACAAGAGGAGCAGGTTGGAACGGTAGATATTTTACAATATTTGTTATACAGATAATACTTACAGCATTTTTGTTTGTCTCATTACCACTGTGGAAAAGAAAGTCAGCCGAAATTAAAGGCGTTTCCGACGATAAAACGGAACGAGTTGGAATAAGAAAAGCACTTTCAATAAAAGGTGTAAAGGAAGTTATGCTTACTTTTTTATGCTATTGTGCGATAGAACAAACGGTCGGACTTTGGTCGGTAAGCTATATTGTTTTTGAAAAGGGCGTTTCTGCCGGTAAAGCTGCAGGCTGGGGAGCAATATTTTTTATCGGTATTACGGCAGGAAGATTTTTAAGCGGTTTTATTACCGAAAAGCTTAATGATACGCAGATGACAAGAATGGGTATACTTATTATATTGGCAGGAACGATAGTACTGCTGCTACCATTTGGAAATATAGGTGCGGTAGTGGGACTTGCACTTACGGGACTTGGCTGTGCGCCGGTATATCCATGTCTTATCCATTCTACACCGGATAGGTTTGGGACCAAAAATTCTCAGGCTGTTATAGGTATGCAGATGGCAAGCGCATATGTGGGTACTACATTTGTACCTCCTATTTTTGGATTGATTGCCGAGAATATTACTATTGCAATTTTCCCATATTTCCTTTTGGTATTGCTTGTATTTATGATGTTTATTTTTGAACATCTTAATAAAAATACACCGGATAATCGTATTAATGCAGAATAATATTAAACATTTATAAAATCCTCTTGAAATTTGAAAGTATATATGTTACAATATATGTAATTGTTTTTACGGAATATATAAATGGAGGAAAAAGTTATGCTATCACTAAAAAAAATAGGTGCAGCAGGTATAGCGGTTCTGCTTTCGGCGGCAATGATGCTTACCGGCTGTGAAAAAGAAACATTGAGTGAGAATGATTCCGGAAATAATGATGCAGTGTCAAATTCTGCAGATTCAAATGCAGAAGAAAATACATTGACATCATTAGAAGTTGTCCGTGCAATGGGTAATGGAATAAATCTCGGAAATACACTTGAAGCTTATAATCATAGCGGATATGTAAAAGGTGCAGACCCTACGTCATTTGAAACAAGCTGGGGACAGCCGACAACGACCGAAGAAATGATAAAGGGCATGAAGGCTGCTGGTTTTGATACAATAAGAATACCGGTTGCCTGGACGAATGGCATGAATTATGAAAGCAGCGATTATACGATAGACGAACGCCTTATGAACAGAGTTGACGAAGTAGTTACATGGGCGTTGGATGCCGATATGTACGTAATTATAAATGACCATTGGGATGGCGGCTGGTGGGGAATGTTCGGTGCAGCCGACCAGGAAACTCGTGATAAGGCACTTGAGATGTATAAGTCAATGTGGACGCAGATAGGAGAGCATTTTGCAGATCGTTCCTATAAGCTTATTTTTGAGGCAGGAAACGAGGAACTTGGAGACAGACTTAACGATAAGGACGTTACGGGAGAAAAGGGCGTGCTTACCGAAAGCGAGTGCTATGAAACCACAAATATGATAAACAGCGAGTTTGTTAAGCTTATACGTTCACAGGGCGGAAAAAATGCGGACAGATTTTTGCTGATAGCAGGATATAATACCGATATCACAAAGACCTGTGACAGCAGATTTGTAATGCCTGAGGATACCGCTGACAGTAAGCTGCTGCTTTCCGTACACTATTATACTCCATGGGATTATTGCGGTACTGACGGTGTAAATCAGTGGGGTTCCGTAAATGATTATGAGGAACAGAATGATCTTTTTGAAAAGATGAGTAAATTTTCCGAGCAGGGTTATGGCGTTGTTATAGGCGAATATGCTGTTATGAAGAAGAACGGCGGCATAAAGGAGGATACCGATAAATTCTATGCTAACCTGCTTGACAATTGCGATGCATACGATTTCTGCCCCGTATTGTGGGATTGCAGTAATTTTTATATCAGACGTACTAATAAAACCGCCGATGAGGGACTTGCAAAGCTGTTTTCCGAACGAGCACTTTCATCGGAAGAGGGTATGACCGCCGATGAAATAAAGGCTGCTGCACAGACAAGACTTGAGGAAACATATACTATGGCTATGGAAGAAACCATGTCCGATGTGGAACTTCCGCCGTCCGATGATAAAGCAATTGCATGGCTCATGTTCCAGAGCGAGGATTATTCAAAGACATACAGCGTAGGAGATAATTATGACCCTACAAATAAAACAAAGGGTGTTAAGGAACAGAATGTTGAAGTGACAGGAGAGGGTACATATACGGTAAGTCTTGATTTTACGGATTCGGGTGCGGCTAAGGGAATAGCGTTTTCTGCACTTGGAATATCAAATGGTGAAGATTTGTTCCCGGGATATATTGTCACTGTTGACGAGATACTTATCAATGGTGAGGCGTGTGAGCTTCAGGGACGTGAGTTTACCACATCCGATGATAGTCATTGTACAAGAGTAAATCTTTATAATGCATGGGTAACCGCAATTCCTGAGGAAGCAAGAACGGCAGACGGTGATTTGACGGATTGTTCGGCACAGATATTGCAGGTCGGCAAAAAAAATATAAATAATATTTCAGTGACATTTACATTTTCAGCGCCGTAATTGAATATAACTTAGGCAATATGTACCCCGCCTCTAAGGCGGCGGGGGTACATATTCAGTTTCAGTTGGGGTTCAATCCCCAACTGAAACTTCATCGCAGCTTCGCTGCGGCTTGCCACGTTGAATGACGGGGCAAGCCCCTTATTGAATAGAACCCTTGAGTTGTGAAAATATGCTTAAGGGTTCTTTTCTTTTATAGTATGGACATATGGGAGAAAATGTGATATAATTTAAGACGGTGATGATATGGCAAAGCTTTGGGATAAAATTATACTTCTGATGATTATTTTTATGTTTTTTATATTGGAAAATGATACGGTAATGACGGTAGCAGCTATGCTCTGTGCATTGGTGGTATCGCTTGCCGCACAGTATTTTGAAAAAAATAAAAAAGCCGTTTTTGTTTTACAGGTTGGATATATTGTCCTTTGCTTTGTTGATCCGTATTTTTGTTTGGCAGCACCGTTGGTTTTGTATGATATATTGTATGGAAATAAAATATGGCTTGTGATCCCAATGGTTTTGTCTGTACTTGTTTATTTGGATTTTTTTGATTACAGAGATGTCTTGTTTTTGATAATGACTGTCTGTATAACGATATTGATGCAAAGAAGAACAGCGAGAGATATTTATGCGAAAAACAAGCTTGTTGAGATAAGAGATCGTTATGAGGAAATAAATCTGCTGCTAAGGGAAAAAAATGACTCGTTGAGCGAATCATGGGATTATGAAATTTACCTTGCCACATTGAAGGAACGTAACCGTATCGCAAGAGAGATGCATGATAATGTCGGGCATATGCTTACAAGAACAATTTTACAGGTAGGTGCTCTTAAAGTTATAAATAAGGACGAAAATCAGAAAGAGGCGCTGGAGAATATAGGTGAGACGCTGAACAGCGCAATGACAAGCATAAGACAAAGCGTGCATGATCTGCATGATGAGTCGGTTGATCTGAAGCTTTCTCTGAATGAGATGATAAAGTCTGTTTCCGAAAGATTTAAGATAAAGAGCGAGTTGGATTTTTCGGAAGATATGCCGTCAAATATAAAATTTGCAATTATAGGTATTGCCAAAGAGGCCCTGAATAATGCTGTGAAATATTCAAAAGGTGATAGTATCATGCTTTGTGTGATTGAACAGCCTGCGTTTTATCAGTTGATAGTAGAGGATAACGGAATTAATAAGAGCAAGATATCCGGAAATGGGATAGGGATTGCGAATATGCGTGACAGAGTGGACGGACTTGGCGGTATTTTACGTATAACGTCCTCTGAAAAGGGATTTAAAGTTTTTGTATCTATACCAAAGGAAAGGTAATCTGATTATGAGGATAGCGGTAGTTGACGATGATAAGCTCGTGGCAGTTTCTCTTAAAACTATTCTTGAAAGTACGGGCAGAATTGAAGTTGCCGAGATGGGCGGCAGTGGAAAAGAAGCACTTGAAATTTACGAACGCTTGAAGCCTGATGTTATGCTTATGGATATACGAATGGAAGGAATGAGCGGACTTGAAGCGGGTGAGAGGATACTTGATAAGTATAAAGACGCCAAGATATTGTATCTGACTACATTTTCCGATGATGAGTATATAATAAAAGCATTGAATATAGGCGCAAAGGGATATATTTTAAAGCAGAATTTTGAGGAAATTGCTCCTGCGCTTGAACTTGTGCTGAAAGGTCAGAGGGTGTTTGGTGACAGCGTGATAAGCAAATTGCCCGATTTGATACATAATAATGAAAAATTTGATTATGGAGAATATGATATCTGCGATAAAGAGGAGCAGATAATTAAGCTTGTTGCACAAGGACGCAGCAATAAGGAAATTTCGTCCGAATTGTTTTTGGGTGAGGGTACCGTGCGTAATTATCTAAGCAATATTTTAAGTAAGCTTAATTTGAGGGACAGAACTCAGCTTGCGGTTTTTTATTATACCAAGGTTAAAGGGTATAATGAAGAGTAATAAAAAATTAAAAGCGACCGGGAATTTTTGTTCTCAGTCGCTTGATGTTATTTTAATATGTAAATATATAAGATCAAAGCTTTACAATAATGCCCATCTGACCGGGAGCGGAGCAAACAGCGTTAGCTTCGTCTGTGTCGATGTGCATTGCTCTTGCATAGTTTTTAGAAACACGACATACAACATCGCCGAGGATAGCAGATCTGTCTTTGGTGTCAAGCTTAACGTAAACAATATCCTTGTCCTGAACGCCGAGTTCTTCAGCATCTTCGGGAGTAAGATGGATATGTCTTTTTGCAACGATAACTCCCTCTGTAAGCTCAACTTCACCGCAGGGACCAACGAGCTTGCAAGCGCCTGAACCTGCAACGTCGCCGCTTTCTCTGATAGGAGCGGAAATGCCGATAGAACGAGCGTCGGTAGCGGAAAGCTCAACCTGTGTGGCAGGTCTTACCGGTCCGAGAATGGAAACACCTGCGATAGACTTTTTGGGTCCTACAACTTCAACTCTTTCTTCGCAGGCAAACTGACCCGGCTGAGAAAGATCCTTTTTCTTTGTAAGAACAGCACCTTTGCCGAACAAGGTTTC
>CASFZT010000114.1 GCA_949299215.1 uncultured Ruminococcus sp. | reverse complement strand
TTTTCACTTAAACCGTGATTTCTGTTTGCCATAATAGTTTACCTCCACTTTTATTTGTGGTTATTATTGGCATTTACACGGTTCGTTATTCAGCCTCTACTGTTATGGATTTCGCCTATTGCTGTTGTGTTGGATTTGGTTGTGCGGCTTATTCAGTATTTTGGCTTAGCATAAGAAAATTATCTGTATTTGCAATTCCCACACGCTTCAGATATTCCGCCGCAAGCTCCGTCTTTTCGGTTAAATCCGCTTGCGGCAGGATTTCTCTGTAAATATTGAATGCCTTTATGAAATATGTCTTTGCGGTATCCGTATTCCTGATTTGCAGGCTAATTGCCGCAACATCGAAAATCAGGTCGGCATAATCGGTACACTTATCGGTATTTTCCGACTTTACAAGCGCCGCACATTTTTTCATAGCTTCAATAGCCTTGTACGGCTCGCCCATCGTTGCAATAAGTCGGGCATAATTCCTTACCATAACAATAACGTCGTTTGTAATGACATTCGCCTGTGAAAGAAGCTGCATACCCTTTTCCATATACATTTTCGCATTATCGTAATCGCCGCTGTAGTGATAAAGAAAGCCCAAGTTCATATTCAGATTTGCGGCAAGAACAAGGTTATCCTCAGCAACGCAAAGTGAGATTGCTTTCCTTTCAAGCGAGATAGCTTTAGGATAATTTTTGTCAAGCAGTCCCACGCAGGAGGCTTGATTGTTAAGAAGCAAGGCTTTGTCATTCTGTGTGCCGATTTTTTCGTCCGAGAGTAATATTTTCATTGCTTCGACATTTTTTCTCATACCGCTTGCATAACGGTATCTTTCCATATATGAAAAGGTATCTTCAAGAAACAGCAGATACTCCGAATTGCTATCATTTTCGATTATATCAACAATATTTTCGATAACAGAGAACAGTGTTTCATAATACATAACATCCTCGCCGTGCCGCAGACAAATCTGATGAACAGAATTAAGCAGAGTGATACAATTCGTGACGGTTGGCGATAAATCCGTGGTCGCAATATCCCTTACCATAGGCAGAAGCGAGATTTTATCCATTTCGGGATTTGCGATAAAACCAAGCTCAACAAGTTCGTTTATATCGTCCATTGCGTTAAGCCCCAGCCACTTTGCAAACATTCTTGCACGGATACCCGTCTGCGGAACAAAAACCATACAGCGCATAACGCTCTGCTTGTCCTCGTCAAGAAGATACAGCGAAAACAGGGTGCGGATATGATTGTAATATGTAGCTTTGGTGTTTACGCCGTCCTTGTTTATACCGATTTTATCGGCACTGTCAGGATTTGCGCTTGAATTTAAAAGAGCAGACAACAGCTCGTCTGGCTCAAGCATTCCCTTTTGGAGCAGTCTTGCAGACATCTCCACAGCAAGGGTATGACGGTGCACGGCTTCAATAATTTTTACTACCGTTTCTATATTGCTGTCAAGGTCGGAATAGAATTTTTCCGCAAGGCTTACAAGGGTATCAATATCTGAAATCTCGGTCAGCTTAAAGGCTGTTCCGATTTCAAAAGCACTGCGTGTTGTAAAAATTACACGGCAGTTGTATTTCATAAGGATATCCAGCTTTGTTTCCTTTGAAGCGGTAGTGTTGAAATTGTCAACGATAATCAGGGTATCGTCTTTCAGACTGCGCAGAAAACGGTTGTGTTTTCTGAAACGCTCAGTTTCATCATCGCCAGAATTGTCGCCTGCAAAATCCATATCGGCAATCATTTTCTGTAAACTGCCGTTATATTGAAAATACAGAATGTTGGTGTAGTCCTTTTTATGTATGCTTGCGTAGGCTTTGGCAAATTCGCTCTTGCCGATACCTGCAATGCCGTGAATGAAAACCTTGTTATGCTTATTCAGCAATTCGTGTAAGTTTTCAAGCTCGGTATCTCTGCCGCAGAAATGCTTGCAGGGCTTCGGTACTTCGCCGTCGAAAATCATATCTGATACAATAGGTGACAGCGTTCCCAATGCAAGGGATTTTATATCACGCTTTTCAAATTTTCGGCTTATTGCAAAGATAATTACCGTTGCCATAAATGCGGCGATATCTTCGGGATAATCTGCGGTCAGCTCAATTCTTTTCTGCTCTGAAACGGATAAATCGTTCATCACGAGAGTGTATATATTTTCAGCCGCCATAGCGGTATCATACAAAATCGGGAAGATAAGTTCTTCAATGTCCGAAGCAAGACTTTCAGCGGCGGATTTGCGCTGATAGAACTCGGCTATTTTGGGGCTTACAGCGGCTAAGCCTTTTATCCAGCGGTTAATCTGTCCGTTATCAAAGTCGAAGTCGTCGTTCTTTTCCAGAAAGGTGCAGAAAAGGTCACTGATAAAATCGGGCTGGCTTGTAGCATTCCCCTCGCTTATATATTCTCTGATTATTTCGATTACCGAACTGAAATCACAGCGTAACATTCTGCCGACCTCCTTGATAGATTGAATTACATAATTGTTTTATTCTGACGATAACGATATCATTCAATAGTCGCACTTTCAAGAAGTGCAATTTTCTTTTCCTCGCAATCAATTTCCGCTTTAACCCCATAAGGAATAATCCCGATAGGCATAGCGTGACCGAAATTCACATTGTATATAATCGGCAAATCTGTCAGCTTTTCTTCTTCCACAACAACTTTAAGAATAACATCTTTGTATTCTTCATAATAGTGTTCGGCTTGTGGTTTGCCTACAATAATTCCGTTCAACACCTTCAATATTCCCTGTGCGGCAAGGTTACGCAAAGTCCATTTCACAAACTCAGGAGTAGGGCGGTCTTCGCTTGTTTCAAAGAAAAGTATGGCACCTTTCCATTGTTCAGCAGTCGGAAAAATATCTGTACCGATAACCATAGTAAATACATCAATACAACCGCCAAGAAGATGCCCCACAGCCTTGCCCGTTCCTTGCAAAATCTCATAGCCGTGAACGTCAGGCTTCATCTGCTTTTGTATATGTTGATTTTCCTCGCACCACGGCACAAAATCACCCGACCATTCAGAAGAAGATTTCATTTCATACCCTGTTGTATCTTCAAAAAGCACAGCTTTTACCGCCTCTGCTGTGTAATCAAACATCTTCACATATTCGCCGAATTCGCACATTACACTCGGACCATAAAACGACCCAAGCCCAGCCTTGTACATCATAAAATGATTTACGGTAGTGTCGGAGTAACCCATAAAAATCTTGGGATTACTACGTATCACATCATAATCAATATATGGCAACAGCCTTATTGTGTCGTCACCACCGATTGCACAGAAAACCGCAGAAATTGTTTCATCACAAAATGCGTCCATAAGGTCTTGCGCACGCAATTCAGGGTGCTCGTCAATAAAAGCACTGCCTTTCAGCGCATTAGGCATAGCTATAACCTGCAACCCGAAATCCCGTTCAAGCCGTTCCTTTGCAATGTAAAATTTATGTATAAGCGACTCATCGCCAAGTCCGCCCCAAGATAGGCTTACAACAGCAATCTTATCGCCCTTTTTAAGTCTTTTAGGTTTAATCATAGCCGACCTCCCTCAAAAATTCTTACATAAAGTATACCATAAAAATTTGAATATTACAACAGCAGTACCTTTACTTTTACCTTCGGATATGGTAAAATGTGAATACACAAAAATCATAAATCTGCTGTTTAAAACTAATATTCATTAGTTCAGAAAGGAAAAGGTAACGAATATATGAAACAGCAGAATAAATTAACAGCAATCTATTGCAGACTCAGCCGTGATGATGAGGTCGGCGGTGAAAGTATGAGCATACAAAATCAGAAAACCTATCTTTCGCAGTATGCGAAGAACAACGGTTTTTCTGATTATGTATTTTATGTTGACGACGGCTTCAGCGGAACAAACTTTGCTGGGGTAAGATAGCGTTACCATTTCGGTATGCTACCTTACCCCAGTTTTTGATGTATGTTAAATAGCAAAACTTTTTACGTCTGCTCCTACTTGTCTGAAATAGGAAATACTTTCAGTCGGCTTGTCGCCGCTATCAATCCGGCCTACAAAGTTATAAAGGATTTCAATTTTTCGGGTGTTCGTTTCTTTGTCAAGCTCATGGACAAGAATACGGTCAATAAACTCATGCACATTTTCGTAGGTCAGTTCTTTGATTTCGGTGTACTTGCGTACCAGCGCAACAAACCGCTTTACATCTGCGCTACGCTCGGTGGCGTCGTTGATCTCTTGCGTGAGGTCTGCAATACGCCGTGCCAGCGTCTTTTTTTCTTCATCATAGCCGGAAGTCAAGAAAGCAAACTGTTCGTCAGAGAGCTTTCCCAAAGCGTTGTCCTCATACAGCTTTCGGAACAAAACATTCAATTCATTCATTCGCTTTTCTGCTTTGTCAAGTTCCTTTCGCTGCTGCGCCAATGCCTTTTTCGTGGCCTGTGCGTTGCACTCGGTAGCTGTCTGAATGAAATCGTCCTCGTTATTCCGAACATAAGAGAGTACCCTTTGCAAATCGGCAAGGACAAGTTCTTTGACAACATTCTTACGGATATAATGGGTGGTACATACAAAATCATTTCTCGCTCGGTTGCGGTAGTTGCCACAAGTATAGGCGTGTTTGCGCTCCGGCGTTCCTGCACCACGAATGAGGTATAGTTTATATCCGCAATCGGCGCAAAACATCAACCCCGAAAAAATATCGACTTCATCTACCCGCGTACAACGATGTCGGTTAGCCAATCTCTTTTGTGCAAGGTCAAAGGTTTCTTCGTCAATTAAGGCTTCGTGGGTATTCGGGAAGAAGTATTGCTTTTCTTCGGGAATACGCTTTGTCTTTTTTGACTTATAAGATACCTTATAGGATTTCCCTGTTAGGGTATGCCCTAAATATTCCTTGCGGGCAAGAATATCATAGATTGTTTTGTCCGGCCAGTTGTACCAAGCGTTTTGTTGCGGTCGCGGGTGGCGGGTGCTGCCCGTTCTGCGATAGCGCAGCTCACCAACAGTTAGAATTTCGTTGTCACGCAACCACCGTTGAATATCACATACGCGCTCACCCTGCACATACATTGCAAATATCTGTTTTACAACGTGTGCCGTTTCCGGGTCGGGCAACAGATGATTGCGGTCATTTGGGTCGGCAATGTACCCATAGGGAACCTCGCCATTGACACGCTCGCCCCTTTGGGCTTTTGCCTGTTTTACTGCACGAATTTTTTTAGACGTATCACGGGCGTAAAACTCGTTAAACCAATTCCGCAGCGGGGTAAATTCGTTATCTTCCCGCGCTGTATCAACTCCATCATTGATAGCAATGTAGCGTACTCCGTTTTCGGGAAATACAATCTCTATCAGTTCGCCCGTTTTCAGATAGTTTCTGCCAAGACGTGAAAGGTCTTTGGTAATAACTGTTGCCACTCGTCCGGCTTCCACTTCCTGCAACATTGCTTGTAGCCCTTCGCGCTCAAAACTCACGCCGGAAAAACCGTCGTCAACAAAAAAGCGTGTGTTAAAAAAGTGATGTTCGTCTGCGTATTTTTGCAAAATGAGCTTTTGATTTTGTATACTTTCGCTTTCGCCAGCTTGCATATCTTCCTGGCTAAGTCTACAATACAATGCGGTGATCTTGTCTGCCTGTAACATTTCGTCCTCCTTTCCAGCGGCAGACAAGCGTGGTATTTGTACTGTTTAGATTATACCACGCACCGCTGCCCGTTGTCATCTCAAAAATGTAAAGAAACGCCCTATTTTCGGGCGTTTCCAGCATTTTGCTCCATGTCTTTACGAATGAGCTTTTTTATCTTTTTATCCAGCGTGTCCGTTGCTCGTTCACTTGCCGACGAACAAACAAGATATGTTACTTTTCCAATTTTATGTTCCGTTGTAGTAACGGGTGCAATGTGTTGCATCAAAGAAAAGCCCCCTTTCTTTCGCAATCGGATAATACAGTTTATGAATAGGGGCAAGTCCACTATTCAGCGAAAAATGGGCTTTTCATCGGACGGCTGCTGGCAACAGCTCCACGGGAGTTTCACCCCGTCCCATGCTTGTGGGTGCGCCGCGCAATGCTGTGAGGGCGTT
>CASFZT010000113.1 GCA_949299215.1 uncultured Ruminococcus sp. | reverse complement strand
TAATTCCGAAGGACATCTTGCAATAGGAGGAGTAGACACCGTAGAACTTGCGAAAAAATATGGTACGCCCCTTTATGTTATGGATGAGGATCTTATTCGTGAAAATTGCCGCAGATTCAAGAAATCAATGGACGAGTTTTACGGTAATGGTCTTGTGTGTTATGCAGGAAAGGCTTTTTGCTGTAAGGCTATGTTTAAAATTATAAAGGAAGAAGGACTCGGTCTTGATGTTGTGTCGGGCGGAGAGCTTTACACTGCCATAAGCGTTGATTTTCCCATGGAAAAGGTTTGTTTCCACGGAAATAATAAGACAAATGAAGAACTTTTAATGGCTCTTGAAAATAAGGTTGGAAGAATTATTGTTGATAATATATATGAGCTAAACCGTCTTAATGAGCTTGCAAAAGAAAAGGGCGTTAAAGCAAATATTATGTATCGAATCAAGCCCGGTGTTGATGCACATACTCATGATTTTATCAGAACAGGTCAGATAGACAGTAAATTCGGATTTGCGCTTGAAACCGATGAAGCTCTTGAAGCAGTAAAGAAAGCTATTTCTTTGGAAAATATCAATCTTATAGGCTTGCATTGCCATATTGGAAGTCAAATTTTTGATATTGATCCATTTGTTCATGCTGCTGAAATTATGCTTGAATTTATTGCCAAGATCAAAAATGAGCTTGGCTTTGAAGTTGCTCAGCTTAACCTCGGCGGTGGATTTGGAATTAAATATACAGATAGTGATACACCCGTTGCATATGAAAAATATATGGAAAGCGTTTCTGCAAAGGTTAAGTCTGTATGCAATGAAAAGGGCATCAAGCAGCCCTGTATTCTTATTGAACCCGGTCGTTCCATTGCTGCTCCTGCCGGCATTACTCTTTATACGGTAGGTGGCATAAAGGAAATACCTAATATTCGTACCTATGTATCAATTGACGGAGGTATGTGTGATAATCCTCGTTATGCACTCTATAGGTCGCAGTATGATCTTGAAAACGCAGTAAGGGCAGGCGAGCTTAAGACAGAGAAAATTACTCTTGCCGGCAAATGCTGTGAAAGCGGCGATCTTATTGGTGAAAATATGCCTGTGCAGAAAATTGAGGTTGGCGATGTAATTGCCGTTATTGCTACAGGTGCATATAACTACGCAATGTCCTCAAATTATAACAGAATTGCAAGGCCGGAGGCTGTTATGGTCAGCAAAGGCAATTCAAGAATCATTATTAAGCGGGAAACTCTTGATGACCTTATTAGAAATGATTTGTAATAATTTTTTTGAAAATTCTCTTTACTTTTTTCCTGTAATGTGCTAAAATGTAGATGTGTTAATAAATCATATTGCGTATATGATGGTGATTGGAGTGCCGAGTATGAACAATAAGCTTAAAGATGAGCATATGGATGACCTTTTTAAAGCAATTCTTACTCTTGAAACAACCGAAGAATGTTATGCGTTTTTTGAAGATCTTTGTACGGTGATTGAGCTTAAGGCACTTTCACAGAGAATGCAGGTCGCAAAAATGCTTGTGAGCAAAAACGTGTACAGTGATATTGTTTCCAAAACAGGTGCAAGTACTGCTACGATAAGTCGTGTAAACAGAACGCTAAATTATGGCAGCGATGGATATGCTCTTGTTTTTAAGCGCTTGAAAGAGCATGAGAAACAGGCTGACGGAGCAAGCGGCAATAATAAATGAGCGGATACGGAAAATTTGCATATTTTTATGATAAGCTTACAGAAAATATTTCATATAAGGAGCGGGCAGAATATTTTGATATGCTTATAAAAAAGCATGGAGGCAAGAAAAATATTTTGCTTGATCTTGCATGCGGTACGGGAAGCCTTTCAGAAGAAATGTGCCGTATGGGATATGATGTCATAGCCGTGGACGGCTCGGAAGAAATGCTCAATGAAGCGCTTGACAAAAAGTTTGAAAGCAAACTTCCTGTACAATATCTTTGTCAGGATATGACTGAGCTTGATATGTTCGGAACAATAGATGTTACGATTTGTGCGCTGGACAGCCTTAATCATCTTCCGGATGAAAATGCTCTGAAAAAGACAATAGAGCGTGTGGCGTTATTTTGCGAACCTGATGGATTGTTCATTTTTGATGTGAATACGCCGCATAAGCATAAAAATATTCTTGGGAATAATACATTTGTTTATGATCTTGAGGATGTTTATTGCGTGTGGCAAAATACTCTTGATAATTATAGAGTTTATATGATGTTGGACTTTTTTGAAAAGCAGGAGGACGGAAGATATATTCGCTATGAAGAAAGCTTTTCGGAAATCGCTTTTGAGGATGACGTTATAGAAAAATTTCTTAATGATAATGGTATGACAGTTGTCGGAAAATATGATTATGATAGTACCGATCCTGCAAAAGCAAACAGTGAAAAAATTGTATATGTTGCAAAGAAGATAAAATAATAAGCAAAACTGCCCTTGCCATGTAAATGACATGGCATTTCTGCTGTTAATAAAATAAAAGGATGTTTTTGTTATGGCTAAGATAGTCAGAACTATTTCAAAGGATGGTTCAGTTTTTGCGGTGGTTGTTGATGCATTGGATATTGTTTCGGAAATTGAACGTATTCATAAACCATCTGCGGTTGTAACTGCGGCATTGGGACGTCTGTCGATTGCGGCGTCACTTATTGGCAGCGGACTTAAAGGCGAAAAAGATAATGTTACAATACGTTTTAATGGCAACGGACCTACCGGTATTCTTATTGCAGTTGCGGACAGCAGAGGCAATGTAAAATCATATGTTGGAAATAATGTAGTGGAAATACCGCTTAATAAATACGGAAAGCTTGATGTTGCAGGTGCTGTTGGAAATGATGGAACTATTTCTGTTGTGAAAGACCTCGGACTCAAAGAGCCTTATGTAGGTCAGGTGCCTATTGTTTCGGGTGAGATAGCAGAAGATATTGCAAGCTATTTTGCCATGAGTGAGCAGATACCCACTGTTTGTGGATTGGGGGTGCTGGTAAATCCTGATTTAAGCGTAAAGGCTGCAGGAGGATACCTTATCCAGTTGCTTCCGTTTGCAGATGAAAGCTGCATAGATATACTGGAAAATAACGTTAAGCAGCTTCCGTCTGTTACACAAATGCTTACTTCTGGAATGACATCCGAGGATATTGCAATGAAAGTTTTGGAGGGATTAGTGCCTGAGGTTCTTGATGAGCAAATTTGTGCATATAAATGTGATTGCAGCAAAGAACGCATTGAAAAGGCAATTATAAGCCTAGGACGTGAAGAATTACAAAAAATGGCAGAAGAAGAGGATAAAATAGAAGTTTGTTGTCACTTCTGCGATAAAAAATATTACTTTACAAAAGATGAAATAAAAAATATGATAAAATAATTTGAAAAGTACTTGACAAATTAAAATGAATGGTATATAATAATATACGTCGCTTGAAGATGATAGAAAAGCGATGTATGTGGGAGCATAGCTCAGCTGGGAGAGCATCTGCCTTACAAGCAGAGGGTCATAGGTTCGAGCCCTATTGTTCCCACCATAATGGCCCGGTAGTTCAGCTGGTTAGAACGCCGCCCTGTCACGGCGGAGGTCGTGGGTTCGAGTCCCATCCGGGTCGCCAATTAAATATGCGGATTTAGCTCATCTGGTAGAGCGCCACCTTGCCAAGGTGGAGGTAGCGAGTTCGAGCCTCGTAATCCGCTCCAGTGGCGCTATAGCCAAGCGGTAAGGCGTAGGTCTGCAACACCTTGATCCCCGGTTCAAATCCGGGTGGCGCCTCCAAAATCGGATATCGATATTATGCTCGGTATCCGATTTTTCTTTTTATGCAGAAATACAGCTATGGTGATATCATATGGATAAAATGTACAGTGATGATAATTGTCCAACAGATGGTGAGTTATCGGACATGAAACAACGATTGCTTGCGGAATTGAATAAATTAATGTAAGTTTTGATTTTTGTCTATATAACAGGTTATTGTTTAGGCAATACAGCATAAAGCTAATCTTTGCTGTATTGCCTTAATTATTATTTTTGCTTTACCATGCCCGTTACAAGCTCATTCAGACGATCTACACGGTTTACTGTAAGCCAATCCATGATTTCCTGCCATTTTGCATCAAATTCGTCTTCGGTACACATTACGGCGTTTGCAGTTTCCGTGCTGATGTATACTTCAAGTGTTGATTGTATAATTTCAGCTTCAATATTGCTGCTGATGTCTTGAGGGTCGAGAGTATAATTGAATATGGGGGATTCACGTGGGAAAAGCTCTGCAGCAGTTAAAATATCATATGCCTGAAGAGCGTCCGATTCTGATTGAGTTCGTTCTGCAAGATAAGCATCGGGAGTATAATAAAGTCCCTCCTTATCTCGTGAGAGAGAGTCATGTGTGGGAAAAGGATAGGTGTATAAGCCTATTCCATAAGTCTGAGCATAATTTTCTTCAGTACGGCGTTCAAGTTCTTCTTTGGTGAAAATGCGTCTGTTTGAAGTATTTATCGTATAATTTTTACCCTCAATACCCCAGTTTATAAGAACCTGCGCTTCGTCAGAACAGAACCAGTCCATAAATTCAAAGGCACGTTGCGAGTTTTTGCAAGACGATGTAATTGCGATTCCGTCCTCGCCGGAAAAGCCAACGTTTATAAGTTCAGGTGAAAGTGTATTTTCATCATAAGTGACTGCAAGAGGGAAGTACTTTCTTTCTTCGGGAAGGAGTTCGTTTGCTGCGGATATGTTTTCGTAAGTATCTGCAGCAGCGAGAACATTTCCTGAGGCAAGCTTGGATTCATATTTTTCGTGCCCGTGAGAGAAGGCATTTTCATCAAGAAGTCCTCTGTTGTAAATATGATTGAGCCAACGATAAAATTCCTTTACCCGTGGGTCTGTCCACTTATAAACAGCTTTTCCCGTTTCATCATTAATAATAAAATTGCCTGTGTTTTCATATCCGAGCAGACTATTGATTTTGTTTTCAAAGATTATACGATTATCTTTGGTAAGGTTGCAGAATGAAAAACCGATGACCCGGCTGTCATTTATCCATTGATGACTATCGGCATAGCTTGCTATACATTCTTCAAGTTTTGATAAAGTGGTTATTTCAGGATATCCGGCTTCTTTAAGAACATCGATCTGAATCTGGAAAGTTCCTGCAAAATTTGTGTTGCTGTCTGAATTTGTACCGAATGTATAGATATGTCCGTCAGATTTTTTCAGAAGTTCAATTTTGGTATCATAAAGTGAGGATATATTATTTCCTCTTTTGGCTATATAATCATCAAGTGGAATAAGAAGTCCTCTTTTTATAAGAGTATCTGTGCTTTCACCTGCATAAATTAGGTCAGGCAAATTTCCTGATGAAGCCATAAGGTCTATTTCTTCTGTATTGCTCATGGTTTCGTCATGAGATATTATTTCTAAAGTTACTCCGGTATATTCGGTTATTTTTTTTGCAATTTCATTATCAAAATTAATATTGTCCGCATCTGCGATATATATTGAAAATGCAATAGGAGAGAGGTCTTTGGGTGTATCTTGTTCGGTTGTGGTTGTTTCCGTTGCTTCGGTTACGGTCGGGACCGATGCTGCTTCCGTTTCAATCAAAGTCGGTTCGGTTGTTGTTGAACAGGCGGTAAGCCCTGTTAAAGCCACTGTGATAAATAAAGATAGCATTTGCTTTTTATTCATAAGTTTAAAAACTCCTTAAATGTAAAAATAATGCATATAATAAATGTAGCATACTTTATTTTTATAATAAACACTAAAAATTGCACATTTTTTTTTACAATAATTAGATATGTTGAATTTTTAACGGCGTTTACTGCATATAATCCTTATATGAAATGTTTTAAAACTACTTGATATATAGGAGCAAATGTTGTATAATAAAATAAGTTAGTGTAAGGAAAGGTGTACAAAATGTCAAAAAATAATTATATATATCGAGATAAACCATCAGCTGCAGTAATTGCACTTAATGTGGTTATTATTGTATTGCTTTGTGCTGTAATAATAGCTATGGGAATTTATTTATACGTATATTATACCGGAAATAAAATTACCTTTCTAAATTTTGATTCTTCACCTGAGCTTAATGTAATAACTTCTGCCACCGAATCAATATCTCTTACCGAAATGACAACTGTTGCAACTACTGC
>CASFZT010000112.1 GCA_949299215.1 uncultured Ruminococcus sp. | reverse complement strand
CATATTCAGTTTCAGTTGGGGTTCAATCCCCAACTGAAACTTCATCGCAGCTTCGCTGCGGCTTGCCGCGTTGAATGACGGGGCAAGCCCCTTATTGAACATCTCTGAAAGGGAATATCATGGTTAAGAAGATCGTAAAAGTAATATTGAGATACTTTCATAAGCTCGATAAGGGTCTGCTGATAGCCGTGTGCGGAGTTTCGGCATTGTCCATAGTGCTTATCTATTCGCTTGTGAATAATGACATTACCGGCAGCAGCAGTATGTATCGTATGCAGTTTTTGTGTATGTGCATAGGAACGGCTGCGGCTTTGATAATGTCGGGACTGGACTATCACTGGTTTGTGAAGCTGTGGTTTTTATATGCGCCTGCGGCATTGATACTTACCATGCTCACGTTCACATCGCTTGGATATCAGGCTGCGGAGGGTGTAGACGATAAAGCGTGGATAGACCTCGGATTCATTACAATGCAGCCGTCCGAGCTGTTGAAAATCGCATTTATAATGACCTTTGCAATACATTTAAACAAGGTAAAGGATAATATAAATCATATTTTAAATGTGATACTGCTTTGCATACACGGTGCGGTTCCTACGCTTATAGTAGTTATGCAGGGTGATGATGGTACGGCTATTATATTTTTGGTTATATTTGCGGCAATGCTTTTTGCGGCGGGAATTTCGTGGAAGTATATACTTGCGGCAGCTGTTGCAGCGCCTGCGGCATTGTGGGTGCTTTGGGAAAAGATAATGCTTCCGCACCAGAAGCTGAGATTTGAGGTGCTGTTTGTAGAAGACCCGATGAATGACCCAAAGTATGCAAATATATATTATCAGCAGTATTGGGGCAAGATAGCGCTTGGAAGCGGACAGCTTTTTGGCAAGGGACTTAATTCGGACGAGTATGTAAGTGTGCCCGAGGTAGAGAATGACTTTATTTTTACCTATGTGGGACAGTGCTTCGGATTTATCGGCTGTATATTGCTGATAGCGGCACTTACGTATATTTGCCTGAAAATAATAGCGGACAGCAGAATTGCAAAGGATGAAACGGGCAAGTATTTGTGTATAGGCGTGTTTGCAATGATATTTACACATTGTGTACTTAATATAGGAATGGTTCTTGCGATAATGCCTGTAATAGGCGTACCATTGCCGTTTGTAAGTCAGGGCGGTTCTTCCATGGTAAGTATGTTTATAAGTATAGGACTTGTTATGAGCGTATATTCTCATTCTGACAAAAACTACAGGGTATTTTATGATGGAACATGATATATATAATACAGCTTATAAAAAAGAGTTTGCCATATTGATGTGATGGCAAACTCTTTTAATATATCTATGTAAATTTAATCGTCCGAATTACTGCCCTTGCAGAAGCAATTTATGTAACGCTCAATGCAGTTGTCGATTATGGAAACGGCAGCTTCACGGCTGCGCACTTCGTCTATCACGGTTTCTTTGCCTTCAAGGGATTTGTAAACGGTAAAGAAGTGCGACATTTCGTTGAATACGTGCTTAGGCAACTCGGAAACGTCCTTGTATGTGTTGTATGTGGGGTCATTGAACGGAATGGCAATTATCTTGTCATCGTTTGCCCCGTTGTCAAGCATGGATATAACGCCGATAGGATAGCATTTTACAAGCGCTAAAGGCTCGATAGACTCGGAGCAGAGGATAAGCACGTCAAGAGGGTCTCCATCTTCGGCATATGTGCGTGGAATAAAACCATAGTTTGCAGGATAGTGAGTTGATGTGTAAAGAACACGGTCAAGCATAAGGAAGCCTGTTTTTTTATCAAGCTCATATTTCATCTTGCTGCCCTTTTCAATTTCTATTACCGCAAAGAAGTTTTCCTTTGTAATGCGATTGGGAGAAATATCATGCCATATGTTCATGTTAAGAACCCCTTTTCTTTTTTGTTTTTTCGGTTTCGCCAACGATATATTTAGGTCTGTTTTTTACTTCAAGATATATTTTTGAGATATATTGTCCGCTTATGCCCATACATAAAAGCTGTATTCCGCCGATAAGACAGAGCAGTGCTGTCATGACAGGGTAGCCTTCCATAGTTTCGCCGCAGATAAGCGTTTTTATTACAATTGCAGCAGCAAGTATTATGAATATAAATCCCATGAAGATTGATATGGAAACAGGGAATGTGGAGAATGCCAGTATTCCGTCAAGGGAGTATTTAAGCAGTTTCCAAAAATTCCAGGTTGTCTTTCCTGCAGCTCTTTCAACGTTTTCCACTTCAATATATTTTGTTTTAAAGCCTACCCAGCTGAAAATACCTTTTGAAAATCTGCTGTATTCCGACATACCAAGAATTGCATCTACCATCTGACGCGTCATGAAACGGTAATCCTGTGCACCGTCAACTATCTGCGTCTGGGATATGCTGTTTATAACTTTGTAGAACATACGAGAGAAGAACGAAAGAAGAACAGGCTCGCCCTTTCGTGAAACACGCCTTGTTCCGGCACAGTCATATTCACCTTCTGCAACATATTCATACATCTGAGGAATAAGCTTTGGCGGATGCTGTAAGTCCGCATCAATGGTTACGATATAATCTCCCTTTGCATTTTCCAAGCCTGCCAAAATACCTGCTTCCTTTCCGAAATTTCTTGAAAAGGAAACATAGCGCACCCTTTCGTCACGTTCGGAAAGGTCACGAAGTATTTTGAGAGTGTCGTCCTTTGAGCCGTCGTTTATGAAAAGAAATTCAAAGGAAAGGTGCTCATATTTCTTTTTCATTTCATCGGTCACTCTTATTATCTCATCATAGAACAGCATGAGCACCTCTTGCTCGTTATAGCATGGTACGACAATGGAAATCAGCTCTGTATTCATATTAATGACTGCGTTCTCCTTAAAAAATTTTATTCAACCGTTACTGATTTTGCAAGGTTTCTCGGCATATCGACATCACAGCCTCGCAGAACGGCGGTATAGTAAGCGACCATCTGAAGCGGAACTACAGTGACAAGCGGCATGAGCAGCTCGCTTATACGGGGCAAGCCTATTTTGTAATCGACACTTGCATCGTCAATATTTGTGTCTTCGCAGCAGATCATGACTACCTTTGCACCACGGCTTTTTACTTCCTTTACGTTTGAAAGGGTTTTTTCAAAAAGCTCGCTTTGAGTTGCAAGAGCAATTACCGGAGTGTCCTCCGTGATAAGAGAGATCGTGCCGTGCTTGAGCTCGCCGGAAGCATAGGCTTCGCTGTGTATATAGGAAATTTCCTTAAGCTTGAGTGAACCCTCCATACTGAGGGCATAGTCAAGTCCGCGTCCTATGTAAAGCAGACTGGATGCGTTCATTATCTTGGAAGCAACAAGCTGATATGCGGATTCGTTGTCAATACACTGATGAACGTAATTCGGTATCTCAAGAAGCTCTGCAGTAAGCTCTTTGCATTTTTCCTCAGAAAGCTTTCCGTTTGCATATGCGATTTGGAATGCAAAAAGGTACATAAAGGCTACCTGTACGGCATATGCTTTTGTGGAGCATACGGAAATTTCGGGACCTGCATTTGTGTACATGACCATTGAAGCCTCACGTGCGATCGATGAGCCGACTACGTTTACGATGGCAAAGGTGTCTGCTCCGATAGAGCGTGCAAGCTTTAAAGCGGCAAGCGTGTCTGCCGTTTCACCCGATTGTGAGATTATAACGACCAGATCATCGGCAGTTACGAGAGGGTCACGGTAACGGAATTCCGAAGCAATGTCAACAACTACGGGTATACGTGCAAGCTTTTCAATAAGCGTCTTGCCGACAAGACCTGCGTGCATCGCAGAGCCGCAGCCGACAATGTATATATTTTTGTATGATCTGAGTTTTTCGGTGGTAAGACCGCATTCCGAAAAATCCGGTAAACCGTCTTTTACTCTCGGAGATATCGTGTTGCGGATAGCGTCGGGCTGTTCGTGAATCTCCTTGAGCATAAAGTGATTGTAACCGCCTCTTTCGGCAGCGGAAATATCCCAGTCGGCTGTTTTGAGTTCTTTTTGTATTTCTTCGCCGTGGAAGCTTTCAAATGTAATTCCGTTTTCGTCCAAAATGGCAATTTCGTTATGTTCAAGAAGGTAGTAATCTTTTGTATATTCGAGAACGGCGGTAATATCGGATGCAATAAAGTTTTCGCCGTTTCCTTTGCCTACAATAAGAGGACTTTCGCATCTTACGGCAAAGATCTTGTTTTTATGTTCTCTGAAAATGATACCGAGAGCGTATGCGCCTCTGATGTCCTGCATAGCCTTTGCGATAGCCTCGATAGGGTCGCCGTCGTAGTAATAGTCGAGCAGCTTTGCAACGGTTTCGGTATCCGTTTCGCTTTCAAAACCATAGCCCTTGGAGATAAGGAAAGCTTTAAGTTCACGGTAGTTTTCTATGATACCGTTGTGTACAATGGAAACACGTCCGTTTCCGATAGGGTGTGAGTTTATGTCGGACGGCTCACCGTGTGTTGCCCATCTTGTATGGCTTATTCCTGCGGTAGCGGTAAGCTTTTTTTCGAATTTGAGCTTTTCAACAAGACCATCGTTTATTTTTCCCTTTGCCTTGACCGTCTTGAGCTTGTCGCCCTCAAAAACAGCAATGCCGGCAGAGTCATATCCTCGATACTCAAGTCTGTGCAGAGCTTTTATGAGAATGTCCGTACATTCTCTTTTTCCTACATATCCTACTATTCCACACATAAAAATCAAACCTCCTTAAAACGCAGCGCACAGAAAATGTTCACTGCGTATTAATATATATTATTATTCCCAAGCACAGAATAATACAGACAAAAGCACAGAATAATACAGACAAATTTATTTTGTGCCGAAAATTCTGTCGCCTGCATCTCCGAGACCGGGAACGATGTAGTTTTTTTCATTAAGACCGTCGTCAACAGAGCCGCAGTAAATTTCAACGTCAGGGTGTGCCTTGTTTACCGTGTCAATGCCTTCGGGAGATGCAATGATGCACATGAGCTTTATTTCCTTGACTCCTGCCTCAAGAAGCATATCAATGGTTTTTACGGCAGTACCGCCTGTAGCAAGCATAATATCTGTGATGATAACTTCACGCTCTGCAATGTCGCAGGGAAGCTTGCAGTAATATTCAACAGCTTTGGAAGTATCGGGATCACGGAAGATGCCGACATGACCTACCTTTGCGGCGGGAAGAAGCTTGATAAGACCGTCCGTCATAGCAAGACCTGCACGGAGAACTGGAACGAAAGCAAGCTTTTTGCCAGAGATAACCCTGGATTTTGCAATGGAAATAGGTGTTTGTATCTCAACTGTTTTAAGAGGGAGATCCCTTGTTGCTTCATAGCACATGAGAGTAGCTGTTTCGGAAGCAAGCTCTCTGAATTCCTTACTGCCTGTGTTGATATCTCTCATAAGTGAGATTTTGTGCTGTACGAGTGGGTGGTCGATGATTTTTACATTCTGCATAATTGATCCTCCGATATGTTATTTTTTATTTTTCGATTTCGGTTATCTGGTCTACTCTGCGCTGATGACGTCCGCCCTCAAATTCGGTGTTCAGGAAGGTTTCGGTGATCTCGGCGGCAACGCCTGCGCCGATAACTCTTCCGCCCATGCAGAGTACATTTGCGTCGTTGTGAAGACGTGTGTATTTTGCCATATATTCATTTGTGCATAAAGCAGCACGTATGCCCTTTATTTTATTTGCTGCGATTGATATGCCGATGCCGGTGCCGCATATGAGTATTGCTTTGTCGGCGGAACCGTCAACTATCTTTTCGCAAACCTCCTTAGCAACAAGAGGATAGTCACAGCTTGAGCCGTCCATACAGCCAAGCTCAATGAAGTCTATGTTTTTTTCTTTGAGGAATTTGATTATCTCACATTTGAGTTCAAATCCTGCATGGTCACTTCCGATAACGATCATAAAAAATACAGCGCCATAAAGACGCATACTCCTTTCCAGAATTATTCTGCATTTACTTAAGTCGATACCGCACAAAGCTTGTGCGAAAGATACGCCGTCAGATTTTTTTGTCAGATTGTGCAAAAATTCTGCAGGCATACTTACGTATGTCAAGAAATTTTTGTGCGGTATAACCACGACTTGATGGACTCCGCCTCTAAGGCGGCTGGGTCCATCTCAGTCTTTCAGTGTGGGACACAATCCCCCACTGAAACCCTAAGGGGCTAACGCCCAAGTCGTTTGTTAAATGACGGGGCGATGCC
>CASFZT010000111.1 GCA_949299215.1 uncultured Ruminococcus sp. | reverse complement strand
ATTATGAATGCCAGGCGAATACAGGTAAGTTAAAGTGGGAGAATATACGTATAATAATCGAAAGAAACCACGTGGATATGGCTTTTTATGTAGGAGATACTAAGCTTGATATGGAGTCGTGCAGACTTGCGGAGGTGCCTTTTGTTCATGCGGCGTATGGATTTGGAAGATTTGAGTGTGAAGATATAAAGCTTAACGTGTTTAGCGATGTTATAGATGCCGCAAAGCAAATTTTTAATGAAGCAGTATGATTAAAAATACTATGAGATATAAATAAAAGTTATAATCCATATTGCAAATTTCATAAAAAATATATTGAAAAATAATGTGTATGATGATATAATTATTTAAATATGATTGAGTTTGCGTTAAACAGAACATATATAAAGGAGCTGAATGATATGATAACTATGGAAAATTATCTTGGAAAAATAAGTATTTCGGAAGAATATCTTACCGCATTGATCGCTCATACCGTATCAAGATGTTTTGGTGTTGCCGATCTGAATTCCGCCGAAAAGAAACACGGTCTTATGCTGCTGTTTAAAAAAGCGGATTTGAAGCGCAGAAAATTTCTTAAACTTTCCGTTGAAGATGATAAGCTTTCCGTGGTTCTTCATATATCGGTGCTGTTCGGAACGAATATTGCGGCTATTACGGACAGCCTTGCAAATAAGATCAGATATACGGTTGAAGATAAAACAGGTTTGAAGGTATCAAAAATAAGCGTCTATGTTGACGGTGTTATTGAGTAAATAAAAAGGGGATTGATTGTAAAGTGATAAGCGGAAGAATACTGAGGGACGCTTTTATATCTGGAGCGGTCACGATTGCAGAAAATAAGCGTGCGGTCGACGAGCTTAATGTTTATCCCGTTCCTGATGGAGATACGGGTACAAATATGTCTATGACAATGGCGAACGCTTTAAGAGAATTGCAGTTTATTGACGATAATTGTACTGTTTCTCAGGTGGCCGATGAAACTGCATCTGCACTTCTGAGGGGTGCAAGAGGAAATTCCGGTGTTATTCTTTCACTTCTTTTCAGAGGCTTTTCCAAAGCTTTGAAAGGAAAGAATGATGCGTCTTGCAAGGATCTTGCCGATGCATTGAAGCAAGGTGTTGCGGGTGCGTATAAGGCTGTTATGAATCCTACCGAAGGTACAATACTTACGGTTGCAAGAGTTGCTTCGGAAAGAGCTGCTGAAATTTCGGCAGTAGAGGAAAATGAAGTGAATTTTTGGGCTGAAGTTTGCGCTGCTGCGGAAGATACACTTGAAAAGACTCCGGAAATGCTTCCCGTGCTTAAAAAAGCAGGTGTTGTAGATGCGGGCGGAAAGGGTCTTATTATTATTTGGAGAGCAATGCTTGCAATTTTCAACGGCGGAGAAGTTCCTTCAGCAAATAAAAATGAATCCGGTAAGTCGGGATCTGTACAGACTGTGGTAGGTGATTTTGATGAGGAGATCAATTTTACCTATTGTACTGAATATATTGTTAATAAGGCACCGGGCTGTCCCGATGTATCACGTCTGCGAGCTTTCCTTGAAACGATAGGTGACTGCGTTGTTGCGGTTGAAGATGATGATATTATTAAAGTCCATGTTCATACCGATCATCCCGGTAAGGCTATTGAGGAAGGTATTCTTTTTGGCTCACTTGTAAATCTTAAAATAGATAATATGCGTCACCAGCATGAAAATAAGGCTAAGGAAGCTGCTGCAATGAAGGTGCAGAAGTTTACGCCTGCAGTTCCTGAAAAACCTATTGGTTTTGTTGCAGTTGCTTCGGGTAATGGACTTGAAGAGATGTTTCGTAATTTAGGCGTTGATAATATCGTGACGGGCGGACAAACTATGAATCCATCTACCGATGACATTCTTCAGGCTATTCTTGCAACACCTGCGGAAACTGTTTTTGTGTTGCCTAATAATAAAAATATTATTATGGCTGCGGAACAGGCTGTTAAGCTTGCTGACAGAAGAGTATGCGTTCTTCAGACAAAAACCATACCGCAGGGTATGACAGCTTTGCTTAATTTTGATCCCGATGTGGATTATGAAACAAATCGTATGAATATGTCAAAGGCAATAGAGGGAGTGTCAACGGGACTTATTACCTTTGCCGCACGTGACAGCGATTTTGACGGCAAGGATATTAAAAAGGGTACGATACTCGGTCTTGAAAACGGTAAGCTTGCCGTGACCGATCGTGACGTAACAAAGGCTGCGTATAAGCTTTTGAAACGCATGGTAAATGGAAATTCAAGCTTTATTACCATTATTTACGGTGCCGATGTTTCCGATGAAAGTGCAGAGGAATTTTATAATACGGTTTCTTCAAAGGCTGGGGATAAGTTTGATGTTACGCTTGTAAACGGCGGACAGCCTGTGTATTATTATATTATTTCTGTTGAATAACAGAGGAGATTTATGAAAAAGATTGTAATTGTGACAGGTCATTATGGCAGTGGAAAAACTAATTTCAGCGCAAATCTTGCAATAAAGCTTGCGTCGGAAGGGAAAAAGGTTACGGTTGCCGATCTGGACCTGGTTAATCCTTATTTTCGTTCGGCTGATTTTGCCGAGCTTTTCAAGCAGCATGATATTGAGCTTGCAGCACCTATGTATGCAAATACAAACCTTGATATACCTGCTATTTCGTTCGATCTGGAACGTATTGCGGAGGCGGAGGGATATCTTATTGTAGATGTAGGCGGCGATGATGCAGGCGCAACAGCTCTTGGAAGATATGCGGACAGGTTTAATACCTATCTTGATAAAATAGAAATGGTGTATGTAGTGAATATGTACCGCTACCTGACGGAAAGACCCGAAGATGCGATAGAGTTTATGAAGGATATTCAGTATACCTCGCATATGAAGCATACCGTACTTGTCAATAATTCAAATCTTGGTGATGAAACAACACCAAAAGTAATTGAGGACAGCGTTGGATATGCCGAAAAAATATCCGAGATGACTGGATTGCCGTTGATGTATACGGTCGTTTCTTGTAAAGGGGGTGTGAATGTCCCTAACCCGTTAAAGGCTGATGTTTATGTCAGAAAGCTGTGGGAGATTTGATATTGATCATTCTGCCGCCGGTAAATGCCTGCGGCTTGATATGTTATTTAAGTTGAAAGGAGATTTATGAAATGGCTAAAATTACCGTCAACTTTGAAAGATGCAAGGGCTGCGGATTGTGTACAACTGCCTGTCCGAAAAAAATTGTGGCATTGCAGCAGGAAAAGCGTAACCGTAAAGGATATTTTACGGCGGTATGCATTGACGATGCAAGCTGTATAGGCTGTGCAATGTGTGCAACTATGTGTCCCGATTGTGCAATTGTAGTTGAAAAGTAATACGTTTTATCCAAAAATAAAAAGGAGTGACTGTTTTGGAAAGAAATCTTATGAAAGGTAACGAGGCGCTTGCCGAAGCTGCTATCCGTGCAGGCTGTAAGTGCTTTTTCGGATATCCAATTACACCGCAGACGGAAATATCTGCGTATCTTGCTAAAAATATGGCTAAGTCAGGCGGAGTTTTTCTTCAGGCAGAGTCTGAAGTTGCAGCGATCAATATGGTTCTCGGAGCTGCGTCTACCGGTGTAAGAGCAATGACATCTTCTTCATCTCCGGGAGTTTCCCTTAAATCAGAGGGCGTTTCATACATAGCAGGTTCCGATCTGCCTTGTGTAATTATAAATGTACAGAGAGGCGGTCCAGGACTTGGCGGTATTCAGCCTTCACAGGCGGATTATTGGCAGGCAACAAGAGCGCTTGGCCACGGTGACTATCAGCTTCTTGTTTATGCACCAAGCTCCGTTCAGGAAATGGTTGATAAGGTAACACTTGCTTTTGATATGGCAGATAAGTATCGTATGCCTGCAATGATCCTTGCAGACGGACTTCTCGGTCAGATGATGGAACCTGTTACATTTCCGGAGAAGAAAACGGAATTTGTTGAAAAACCTTGGGCAACAACAGGTCATGGCGGTAAGAGAGAACATAATATCGTAAATTCACTTTACCTTAATCCTGCACTTCTTGAAAAGTCCATTCGCGATCGTTTTGAAAGATATGCCGAGATCAAGGCTAATCATACGGAAGCTGAGCTTTATCTTACGGAAGATGCAGACGTTGTGGTTACAGCGTATGGTGCAACTGCACGTGTTGCAAAATCTGCGGTAAACCTTGCAAGAGCAGAGGGAATAAAGGCAGGACTTTTCCGTCCGATAACATTGTGGCCATTCCCCGAAAAGGAAATTAATGAGGCAGTTAAGAATGCAAAGGTTATCCTTGATGTTGAAATGTCCATGGGACAGATGATCGAGGATGTTAAGCTTGCTACCAATTGCTCAAAGCCTGTTGAGTTTTATGGAAGAACAGGCGGCGTAATTCCTACACCTGCAGAGGTTCTGGAACAGATAAAGAAATGTGCGGCTAAGTAATACGGCGCTCGGAAAGGATGGTTATATATTATGGCAGTAGTATTTGAAAGACCAAAGTCTTTGGTAGATATACCTACACATTACTGTCCCGGCTGTACTCACGGAATTATTCACAGACTTGTCTGCGAGGTAATTGACGAAATGGGTATAGAAGGGGATACTATCGGAGTATGTCCTGTAGGCTGCTCTGTAATGGCATATGATTATTTTGGCTGCGATATGATAGAGGCAGCTCACGGACGTGCTCCTGCAACGGCAACAGGCGTTAAGAGAGCAATGCCCGAAAAAATGGTGTTTACATATCAGGGCGACGGCGACCTTGCAGCTATCGGTACTGCGGAGACTGTTCATGCTGCAACAAGAGGCGAGAATATCGTTGTTATCTTTGTAAATAATACGATTTACGGTATGACAGGCGGTCAAATGGCACCTACAACACTTCCGGGTCAGGTTACACAGACAACTCCTTACGGTCGTGACCCACAGGTTCAAGGTTATCCCGTAAGAATGTGTGAAATGCTTTCTACACTTGACGGCGTTGCACTTGCACAGAGAGTTGCGGTAAATTCCGTACCCCATATAAGAGAAGCAAAGAAGGCTATCAGAAAAGCATTTGAAAATGCAAAAAACGGTTTGGGATTCTCAATTGTTGAAATTCTTTCTTCATGCCCTACAAACTGGGGTATGACTCCTATTGATGCTCTTAAGAGAATAGACGATGAAATGATTCCTTATTATCCTTTGGGCGTGTATAAGGATAAAACTGCAGAGGAGGGAAATAAGTAATGAATTACGATATTCTTCTTGCAGGATTTGGCGGACAGGGTATTCTTTTTGCCGGAAAAATTCTTGCATACAGCGGACTTATGGCAGATAAGGAGGTTTCATGGCTTCCGTCATACGGTCCTGAAATGAGAGGCGGTACGTGTAACTGTTCCGTATGTATTTCCGAGCAGCCGATAGGTTCACCGCTGGTAGTGAATCCTAATGTTCTTGTTGTAATGAATACACCTTCTCTTGAGAAGTTTATAGATAAGGTACAGCCGGGAGGAATTGTTATCGTGGATAGCTCAATGGTCGATATAAAGGTCGAGCGTACCGATGTAAAGGTTTGTTATGTACCTGCAACCGAGCTTACAACAGGCGATCCTCAGCTTAAGGGCGGAGCAAATATTATTCTGATAGGTAAACTTCTTGCAGAAACAAAAATGTTTACTGAGGAGATATTCAAGAAAGCTCTTGAAAAAGTCGTTCCTCCCAAGAAAGCATTTCTTATTGATAATAACCTTAAAGCAATTAAAATCGGTATGGAATATAACTGTTGATTTTATTGCCGCTCTTCATTTTCGGAGGGCGGCTTTTGCTTTTGACAAAAATATATTCCAATCGTCCATATATGATTTTGCTTGCAATTTAAATGAAAATATGGTAAAATTGAAATGTAAAAATTATTGTTTGGGAGATTTTATATGAATATTAATCAGACATTGGCGGCAGAATTTAAGTTAAGACAGGAACAGATTGATAATACTGTTGCGCTTATTGATGACGGAAAAACGATACCGTTTATTGCACGATACAGAAAAGAGCTTACGGGTTCTCTTGATGATCAGCTTCTGCGTGAAATATTTGACAGACTTACCTATTTGAGAAACCTTGAAAAGCGTAAGCAGGAAATTACCGACGCTATTACAGCACAGGAAAAAATGACTGATGAAATTGCTGCGGCAATTGAAAAAGCGGCTACGCTTGTTGAAGTTGAGGATATTTACCGTCCGTTTAAGCCAAAGAGAAAAACAAGGGCTTCGGTTGCCAGAGAAC
>CASFZT010000110.1 GCA_949299215.1 uncultured Ruminococcus sp. | reverse complement strand
ATGTTTGAAATACGACAGTATGTCTGCACATTTTCGCCTTGAATTTGACGAAATTATGCTCAAAAATCTGCATATTAGTTTTATGTGAACACGCTCTAACTTTTTGTGGTCAATGCAATACCTGTGCAGATTATATATATATAATTTTACGCCTGTGAATTATCCTTATCTCTGATAGCGACACGTCTGATCTTACCGCTGATAGTCTTAGGAAGCTCATCAACAAATTCAATAATACGCGGATATTTATAAGGAGCAGTCTGATTTTTAACATGATTTTGAAGCTCATTTACAAGTGCTTCATCACCCTTATCCTTATAATCCTTTGTAAGAACAATGGTAGCCTTTACTACCTGACCTCTTACGGGATCCTTTGCGCCCGTAACGGCAACTTCAAGAACGGCAGGATGTTCCATAAGAACGCTTTCAATTTCAAATGGTCCAATACGATATCCCGATGATTTTATAACATCATCTGTACGTCCCACATACCAGAAATAGCCATCCTCATCACGCCATGCTGTATCCCCCGTATGGTAAATATCGTCATGCCATGCATTATTTGTTGCTTCGGAATTTTTATAATATTCCTTAAACATACCGATCTGGCTCTGATTTTTTGTGCGTATTACAATTTCTCCTGTTTCACCGGCAGGAAGAGAATTCCCATCCTCGTCTACAACGTCTACATTGAAAAGAGGTGTAGGCTTGCCCATTGAACCCGGCTTAGGCTCCATTCCGTAAAGATTTGCTACTGCAAGAACGGTTTCCGTCTGACCAAATCCCTCCATAAGCTTAAGTCCCGTATATTCAAGCCAACGGTTATAAACCTCCGGATTAAGCGCTTCACCTGCAATTGTGGAATATTTTAGATTGGAAAGGTCGTAATTCTCAATTCCCTCCTTGATAAACATTCTGAACATTGTCGGAGGCGCACAAAAAGATGTGACTTTATAATCCTGTATCTTCTTAAGAATATCATTTGAATGGAAACGGTCAAAGTCATATACAAAAATAGAAGCTGCACAAATGAACTGTCCGTACATTTTGCCCCACATACATTTTCCCCAGCCTGTTTCGGAAATTGTAAGATGCAGGCTTTTATCATTAAGATGATGCCAATGCTTTGCTGTAAGCAAGTGAGCAATTGCATAATAATTGCTGTGCATAACCATTTTAGGATAGCCTGTTGTACCGGAAGTAAAATACATAAGCATATCATCATTTACGTTATTCGGGATACGCTCAAGAGTATCGGGGTATTTTGCCATTTCATCATTAAAATCCACCCACCCCCGTCTGCCGTTTCCTCTTACGATGTATTTTTCCTTAATACCGTCATATTCAGCCATAGCCTGCTCAACGTGCTCTGCTGTTTCACCGTCGCCTGTGGCAACAACATATTTGACCTCGGCAGCCTTGAATCTATAAACATAGTCCTTCTTCATAAGCTGATTTGTGGCAGGTATAAGCACCGCACCGATCTTACAAAGCGCAATTGTCAAAAACCAGAACTGATAGTGTCTTTTCAATATAGACATGACCTTATCGCCCTTTTTAACTCCATGAGCAATAAGCATATTTGCGACCTGATTTGATTTCTTCATAAGGTCGGAATATGTGAAGATATGCTCCTCGCCTTCTTCATTTACCCAGACCATAGCACGGCGGTTAGGCTCATTTTTGCCGATCTCATCGATTATGTCATATCCGAAATTAAAGTTATCCGGAACGTTAACTTCAAACTTGTTAAGAACACCGTTACTGTCATAGTCCTCTGTTACAAACTTTTTATGCAGATCCTTCATTTCCATTTCAACAAACCTCCACGCAGATTTTACTTGATCAATATAGCAAGAAATTCACATTTTTCACCGTTAGTAGCAATCATTCCGTGCGGTGAAGATGAATCATAAATAATAGAATCACCGGCACTGAGAACCTTGATTTTTCCGTCAATAACCATCTTAAGGCTTCCTGAAATGATATAGTCAAATTCCTGACCCTCATGAGATGACAGCACAATAGGCTTCTCCTGCTCCTCTTCTTTATAAGGAGCAATTACCAGGAACGGTTCGATCTTTTTATTTTTGAAAAGATATGCCAGATGCTGATATTCAAATCCCTCACGGCGCTTTACGGGAAGTCCCATACCCTTTCTTACAACGCTGTAATGCTTAAGCTTTGGATTTTCACCTGTAAGAAGCTCAATAATATCCACACCAAAAATTTCTGCGCATTTATATACAAAGGTAACGGAAAAATCCTTCTCACCCTTTTCAATAAGCTCATAATCTTCAACCGAAAGTCCGGTCTTTTCACACATTTCCTCAACGGAAATATTAAGAATATCACGCATTCCCTTTAAACGTTCCGCAACTTCTTTAATACTGAAATTCATAAATTTACTCTCCTTTTCAAATTTATATTAAATTTAATATTTCACAGGGTTCGGAAACAATATAATCGGCTTTGGCGGCTTCAAGCTCTTCTTTTGTACGAAATCCCCAAAGGCAGCCAATTGATCTTACACCTGCATTTTGGGCAGTGAAAATATCAACATTGCTGTCGCCTATCATGATCGTATCTTCTTTAGATACGTCAAGCTTTTTAATAATTTTCAAAATAATATCCGGTGCAGGCTTTTTTTCCGTATCATCCGCTTTTCCTTGAACAACATCAAATACACCATCAAAGAAAGATGAAACTATTGCCTTTGTAAATTTATCCGGCTTATTTGACGCCACTGCGATTAAAATATCTTTTCTCTTAATGTTTTGCAAAAGTTCGGGGATACCACTATAAGGTCGGGTCATATCGGAATAATGCATTTTATAATATGTATCAAATTCTTTATGAACCATTGCAATAATTTCCGGTTTGCGTCCATCCGGCGGCAAAGCTCTCTCAATAAGCTTTGGAACGCCGTCACCTACCATATAATTATATTTCACAACTTCATGAACGGGATAACCAAACTTTTCAAGTGCCGTATTTGTGGCACAGGCTAAATCCGCAATTGAATTTACAAGAGTTCCGTCCAAATCAAAAATTGCAAGTTTTATAAAAATCACGCTCCTTAGCGTATCAACAAAAATAATTATAACACACAAATATATCATATGCAATAATTATAACCAAAAGGAATATTATCAACACAAATATTTATATCACACAATTATTTTCAAGCTTAGATGCAAGCTTTTCCGAATATTTTTGTCTGAACAGCTTAAATGTGCCATTATCCAAAGCTTCTCTGATTTTTTCCATAAGAGTATTATAAAAAAACAGATTATGCATAACTGCAAGTCTGCCTGCAAGCTGTTCATTCGCCTTGAACAAATGACGTATATACGCTCTTGAGAAATTTCTGCAGGTAGGACAGTCACATTCCGGATCAAGCGGCAATGAGTCTGTTTCATAGCACTGATTTGTGGCGTGCATAATTCCGTTCCATGTAAAAATCGTTGCATGACGTGCATTTCTGCTCGGCATTACACAATCAAAAAGGTCTATTCCTCTTGCAACCGCTTCAATAATATTTGTCGGCGTTCCAACTCCCATAAGATAACGTATTTTATCCTTTGGAGCAACAGGCTCTACCGATTCGATTATTCTGTACATGACCTCTGCAGGCTCTCCGACGGCAAGTCCGCCTATCGCATAGCCGTCCATATCAAGCTTTACTATATCCTCCATATGCTTTATACGAAGCTCGTCAAACGTACAACCCTGATTTATTCCGAAAAGGAGTTGATGTTTATTAATTGTATCGTGTAAAGCGTTAAGCCTTTCCATCTCATCTTTGCATCTGTAAAGCCATCTTGTCGTTCTTTCACAGGATTTTTTTGAATATTCATACGGTGCGGGATTTTCCACACATTCGTCAAATGCCATTGCTATTGTGGACGCAAGATTGGATTGGATACGCATACTTTCCTCAGGTCCCATAAAAATTTTTCTCCCGTCAACATGAGAATTGAAGTAGACGCCTTCTTCCTTTATCCTGCGCAGCTTTGCAAGAGAAAACACCTGAAATCCACCGCTGTCAGTAAGAATAGGCTTATCCCAGTTCATAAACTTATGCAGTCCGCCCATTTCCTTTATGACCTTATCGGAAGGACGAACATGAAGATGATAGGTATTGCAAAGCTCTACCTGACATTTCAAATCCTTTAAATCAAGCGAAGAAACGCCACCCTTTATCGCAGCGGCTGTTCCTACATTCATAAAGCATGGGGTCTGAAATGTACCATGTACGGTTTCAAATTTACCTCGTCTTGCTTTTCCTTCTTGTTTTAATAATGTATACATACTTATTCTCCATTTATTTTATAATTTAAAAGTTTCACTTTTATCATGGATACGGTTTTCATGTTTTTCGTAATATCCGATATATTCACCGTTTTCATCTCTCAATGCTACCATGTAAACATCGGAATCCGCACCGTTCCAATCCTTATGATAGGTAAAAATTTTATTGATATCTTTAGAAGCAGCAAATATATCTGCAACTTTGCGAATAACTTCCACCGAATGAGCATTATGGCAATCCAGAACAGATTTTCCGACAAGCTTATCCCCGCCACTGTTCTCATATCTTCTGATTGCTTCGGGATTCATATAAATTATAATATGCTCCCTGTTGCAGATAACTATCGGCTTATCGTCGGAATCGACAATGCTCTTAAAAAAAGAATTAATTTCCATTTTCAAGAACTCTCCTTTTATAATATAAGCATAGAATCACCAAAGCTAAAAAATCTGTATCTTTCTTCAACAGCCTTTTTATATGCATTCATGGTATTATCATACCCCATAAAAGCAGAAACAAGCATAATAAGCGTACTTTCGGGCAGGTGAAAATTTGTTATAAGTCCGTCAAGCACTTTAAACTCATATCCCGGATATATAAAAATATCGGTATAGCCTTCCGATTCGCATATCTTTCCTTCAAATGTAGCCACGCTTTCAAGCGTTCTGCATGAAGTAGTGCCCACAGCAATAACTCGTCCGCCGTTTGCTTTTGTACTATTAATAAGGTCTGCCGTTTCCTTTGGCAAATAATAATGCTCGCTGTGCATTTTATGGTCAAGGATATTATCTTCTTTCACAGGACGGAATGTTCCAAGACCAACGTGAAGTGTAACATATGCAAGGTTAATGCCTTTACAGTCAAGTTCCTCAAGCATTTTTTTTGTAAAATGAAGTCCTGCGGTAGGTGCCGCAGAAGAGCCTAATTCCTTAGAATATACCGTCTGATAGCGTTCTTTGTTTTCAAGCTTTTGAGTTATATACGGCGGCAAAGGCATTTGTCCTATTTCCTCGATGACTGTAAAGAAGTTTCCTTCACACTCAAATTTTGCAATTCTGTTGCCATCATTTACTGTTTCAAGTATTTCCGCTTTTAATTTTCCTCCGCCAAAGCTAAATCTTGCGCCAGGCTTTGCTTTCTTACCAGGACGGACAAGTATCTCCCAAAGTTTATCTCCCTTCTGCTCAAGCAGCAAAAATTCCATAAAAGCGCCTGTGCCCTCTTTTTCTCCGTAAAGACGCGCAGGGAGAACTCTTGAATCATTCATAACAAGCAAGTCACCTTCTTTAAGGTAATTGCATAGATTATAAAAATGAGAATTTTCTATACTGCCGCTTTCTCTGTCCACCTTCATCATACGAGAGAAATTTCTCGGCTCAACAGGAGTCTGCGCAATAAGCCCCTCCGGCAATTCATAATAAAAATCCGATTTTAACATATAAATAAGTTGCCCTTTCCATAAAAATATACATACCAAAAAAAGTTTAGCACATATTTTCCCATAAGTCAACGCAAACAACAAAATTCCTGTATTTTGCAAAGAAATTTTAAAAATATCTATTGACAAACATATATAATCATGATATCATGATATAAACTAAGATAGAGGTGCGGCAACGATCAGTATTTTCCGAGCAGACTGCCAAGTCGTTTTATTCGGACTTGAAAGGCAATGCCGCCGAAGGATATTGTTTGGCATACTTTATCCTGATTGTATACTTAACAGGTATCCAATTGTCATCATGCTTATATGATGGAGTGCTATCGGCATAATTAATGTGTCAGTATTTCTGTTATTTGTATGGTGAATCGGTTTACAAACCGATTTTTTTATTTTATGAAAACGGCAAATCCAATTTTATTAAAGGAGAGTTTTGGAAATGAAGAAGTATAACGTAGGTATTATCGGTGCAACGGGTATGGTTGGTCAGAGATTTGCAACTCTGCTTGAAAATCACCCTTGGTTCAATGTTGTTGCTCTTGCAGCTTCCCCGAG
>CASFZT010000109.1 GCA_949299215.1 uncultured Ruminococcus sp. | reverse complement strand
TTTTTCAATAAGAGACTTGCCCCGTCATTATATAAATTCATGCACCTCTGTTATTTTCCCGTCACGTATATATACCCTCGGCACACGCTGATTTATTCCGCAGATGATCTCATAACCGATAGTACCGTATATCGCCGCAAGATCATCCGCCGTGATAACTTCTTCTCCGTCCCTGCCAAATAAAGTTACCTCTGTGCCCTCATGCACATCCGGTATGCCGCTTATGTCAACCATCATCTGATCCATACATATCCTGCCTATACCCTTAGCACGGCGTCCGTTTATAAGCACCTCGTTTTTTCCCGACAAAAGTCTTGCATATCCGTCCGCATAGCCTGCCGGAAGCGTTGCTACCGTCATATCCTTATCCGCCGTGAATATCCTGCCGTAGCTCACAGACTCTCCCTTGTGCAAAGTTTTTATATGAGATACGGTCGTCTTTAATTCCATTACAGGCTCTATACCCTGCGGTATCTGCAATGCATTATCCGGCTTTAATCCGTAAAGAATAATGCCCAGTCTTGCAAGCGAGCTGCGTTTATCATAATGCAGAAGTGCCGCCGCACTGTTAAGGCAGTGTATATTTTCAAGCGGCGCACCCATTGCCTTTGCCTTATCCGCAGCATCAAAAAATCTGCGTTTCTGCATTTCTGTATATGCGAGTGAGTCATCATCGAGCGAATCTGCAGCGGCAAAATGCGTAAATGCACCCTCTGTCCTAAGTCCGCCGAGAGAGCAGATACGTACTATCTCTTCAGCACATTTATCCGTGTCCGAAGCATTAAGTCCTATTCGTCCCATACCTGTATCAAGCTTTATATGCACACGCACGGGTCTGTCTTTAGCCGCATCGGAAAGCTCCTTTGCGTATTTTTCCGAAAGCACTGTCTGTATGATGTTGTTTTCCGAAAGCACAGCCGCATATTCGGCAGCCGTCCAGCCAAGAATAAGTATATCGTCCTTGCAGCCGCCTCTTCTTAATCGAAGTGCCTCGTCAAGATTTGATACGGTAAAAAAATCTATTCCGTTTTCACTGAAGCATTTCATAAGCGGCACATCGCCGTGACCGTATGCGTTTGCTTTTATAACGCACGCTATGCGTGTATGCTCCGTATCAATAAGCTTTTTCAGTATTTCAAGATTCCGCCCTGCTCGATCAAGATAAATTTCTGCCCATGTACGTTTAAAAAAGCGGAATGTATTGCTGCTTGAGGTGATTTCCATTTTATTTGATTCTCCGTTCTGAAAAATATGCCGAAAATGGCATTCAATAAGGTGCTTCCCCGTCATTATATTCATATAAAGTTTTAAAATACAGTTGAAAAATATGCTGTAATATGATAAAATATACATTGGAATGTTTTGATTTGGCTGCACAGACAGCCGTCGATCGTCCGAAAGGGGTGAGCCGATATGGCTAAGATCATCAGATACGGCTTTGATGACGGTCTGACCGATGAAGAAAGAGATCAGCTTCGCAAAACATCGCTGTGTGTTTCCGGGCATCGTCCCGAAAAGCTTCCGCATAAGGGCAATCTTAATTTACCTGTAATAAGAGCCATGAAAAGTGTTTTTGACATGGAGCTTATGAATAATATTAAAGCAGGCTACACAAGATTTTATATAGGCGGCGCAAGGGGTATCGATCTTTGGGCGTACCATACGCTTTTCGGCGCAAGAGCACGCGGTGCAGCTATTGAGATCATTGCCGCAATACCGTATGAAAACTTTGATGAAAGCTATGACGGCACGGACAAATGGCTGTACGGCAATCTTATCGAATATGCAGATGAAGTCGTATATCTTTATCCGGAATACAGTCGCAGCTGTTTTCAGAAGCGTAACGAATATATGGTAGATCATTCGTCAAAGCTTGTAGCTGTAATAAACAGCTATAAAAGCGGTACGGCAAATACCATACGCTATGCCGAAAAAAGTGGTATTGAAGTAAGAGTCATCCATGCCGGAAAATTTGTGAATCAGCTTGAAAATTTATAGCACCGCCTTAATATTATAGCATTATTTATACCGTTTTGCAATAACCATAAGGATTTTTATTCTGAGGAGGATTTTTATGTCCCGTAAAAGTGTAAAGGTTGCAGTTACATATATTGTGACCATTTTAATAACTCTTGTTGTAGCAGGAGGAGTGGTATGGTATATGCTTACGCATATGCTTTTTCAGGAAAAGGAGGATCCGACAAGCAGCATACATCTTGAAGAAATGGTCGACAGCGAAAATTACGAGCCTGCACTTGAGGATAACCGTACCCTGCTTCTTATAATAGATACCGAAAAGCGTCAGACGGCAAGCTGCTTTGTTGTGACAAGGTTTTTGGCGACTGAGCAGCAGCTTGTTCTTTTGCCGCTGCCAAGCAATACGTTCTGTGAGTCGGACAGCGGCAGCGATACACTTTACAATATCTACCGCAACGGTGGCACAACGGCGGCTGTTAAGGCTGTTGAAAGCTGTATAGATGTTAAGATAGACAAATATATGAAATTCAATGAGGAAAGCTTTTATGTGATAGCAGACCTTTTCGGCGGCGTTGATTATGACGTACCATATAATCTTGTATATACAAATCCTGACACGGGCGAAGAAACCATAATCCGTGAGGGAAAGACATATATCAACTCATCCGATATAAGAAAGATAATAACCTACCCGAATTTCAATTCCGGTGAGGAATACCGTGCAAAAGCTGCCGGAGTAATATTTTCAAGCCTTATAAATTCAGCGCTTGATGCATCATATGCAACACATCTTGACGAATATTTTTCCACGGTAATAAATTCCGATGTGGAAACGGATATAACCGCATATGACTATGAAGAATCAGCCGAGGCTGTGAAATATGTTATACAGAATAATCAGAAGCCTGCGGTTTTTGTGCCTGCTTCCGGCACAACGGACGAATCCGGAGCGTATCATCTTGACGAAAATTTCCTGAAAAGCATAACAGAATGGTTCAAGCTTTATGATAAAGACGGCAATCCCACACGTCTTGAATGAATAATATTTATTGCAAAGTTTTGAGTATAAAACCATAAATAAAGCAGATACTACCCTTGAAGGACTTTCCTTCAGGGGTTTGCTTTTGTTAAGGCGGTAAAGATATAAGTCTGCCTTAAAAAATTATTACGAAGGGTGAAAGAAAAATAATGGCAGTTATAGATAAAATAGCACTTGCTCTGCTTATTATCGGCGGCGTAAACTGGGGTCTTGTAGGCATTTTCAGCTTTGACGCCGTTGCATGGCTTTTTGGCGGCACGGGTGCGATACTGAGCAGAGTGATTTATATACTTGTTGCGCTTTCAGCCGTATGGTGCATATCGCTGCTCTTCAAGGACGAGCATCCCGTAGAAGTGCATCATAAATAGTGCGTACTCAATAACTGCCCTTCGGGCAGTTATTGGCTGAAAACCCTGTAAAACAAGATTTTCAGCGGCACAAAGCTTTGATTTGCGCCGTACTACCTGATTGACATCTGCTTTTGCCGCCGCTAACGGGCGGCTAGGTGCAAGAAGTTTTGCCTAAAACGTCAAAAGGCTTGCTGAAACCATACGGAAACAGCAAGCCTTTATATATTTTTAAGGTAATTTATCAAATGCGTGTTTAAAATTCCAAAGCCCCGATAACCTTCATATCATCAAGCTGTACCGACACTATTCTTGTATCGCTTATGATATAGAGGATATCTCCCTCAATAACAGCTCTTTTGAAGATACCGCTGTCATCTATGTCATTATACTCAACGGAGCCTTTAAGTATAAATGAATCGTCCTTATATTCAAATACAAAATACTGATTTCTTGTACCAAATTCATTATGGCTGTAAACCGGGATACCTATCACAGACCTCTCCGTGTCCGCAAGAACGGCTCTTGTGTCCGTAAATGCTGCGGAATCCGCATCTGCACAATCCTCCGCAAATGCTGTGGTATCGTACATAAGACCGTTTTCCGAACTGTACATGGCAACGGAAAGACCGGTTTCTTCTTTGTTTATGCCGATAAGCTTATCGGACGAAAAACCGCAGAGATATGCGCTGCTGCCTTCAAGCGCCTGTGCCTGAACGGGAGGGTTGCTTGAAATATCAATGACCATTGCAGGCTCGCTGTCATTATTGACATACAAACTTGCAAAGCTTTCTTCAAAGCGTACTGCTGTGATATTCTGACCTTCCATAAGCTGACCTGCGCTGTTTACAACAGTAAGTGTTTCGTCAAGAGCATATATTGCAGTTGACATAATACCGTCTTCATCAACGATGCGCGTAGCCATTCTGAAAAGTCCGTTATATTCGTTCATTGAGGGAATAACCTTTCCCGCAACGGACGAGCTTGTTTTATATGTCATTCCGGAACCGGAAAGATCAAAGCTTGTTATAATGCTGTAATCGGTGTTTTCCTTGCTTTTGCCTACACCGACAATATACAGGGTGTCCGCAGAGCAGTACACGTTTTTGCTGTTTCCGAGAACGGCCTTGACAACGGCGCTTTGGGCACCGCTTTCAATGTCTATCGCAGATACAACGGTATAGTCCGTGCTGTTTGCATTTGCGGGAACGGTGATATCTCCTGCCGCAATATACTTCTTTTCGCCGTTTATATAGTACGCAGGAACAAAGCTGTCCAGGTCTGCATCCTTGTCGAGCGGCTTATTTCTGTAATTACAGTAGCCGGTAACAGTATAAAGAATACCATCAACTATGCGTGAGGAGGTATAAGAACCGTTTTGTTTATAGGTAGTGGTGTGTACGGGGTTTGTCTTATCGCTGATGTCATAAATATCGACAACAACATTAGTGCGGCAAACCGCAGCGTCGGATCTGTTGGAATATGTTTCGGAGGATTCCTGTACAGCCGTGTCCGCAGGGGTATCAACGACAGTTATTTCCTCATTTTCTTTTGACATAAGGATAAGCTTGTTTCCGCTTATATAAAGCTCTACGGGTGGGTTAAGCTTATTTTCTATCTCGGCTGTAACTTCCATAGTCTCAAGAAAAACGATATAAAGCTTATTATCGGTAATACAGTAAAGATTGGTGCCATCCGATTTAACAATATCCGCTCTGGAAACACGCGGATCATTTATATCGGAAAAATCGAAAGAAGAACCCAGCGTTTCTTCCGGCTCATCCGGAGCCAGATAAATAGTCTGCGTAGGTGCAGAAATATCCGTATCACCGGCATCGGGAGCATCGCTTTCCGTTCCGTCGAGATAGATTCCGGTATAAATGTTATAAAGCTCGGTATAGGAATCGGGAGAAACGGCAGCATAGCTTATCTGTTCATCGATCTGTTCGGCTTCTTTGTTATGCTCATTAAATGTCAGCATACCTGCTGCAAAAACGGCACAGGCAGCGACTGCGGCTGATGTCCTTATAATAATGGTACGGCGTTGTGCAGCGATTGTTGGAGAAAGCTTTATATTTCTGTTCTTCTCCGATTCGGACGATACAGAAGATGCTTTTTGCGCTTTGAGCATCTTTGCAATATTTTCGGGTGAAAGTTCATCGGGAACCTCTACCTCGCTTATCAGCTCGTTGAGCTTTTCGTCAAAAGTCATATTTCCAACCTCCTTTCGTCATTTTTCTGTAAGCAGCTGTTTGAGTCTTATCTTTGCACGTGCCACCTTTGAACGCACGGTACTTGCAGATGTACCGAGCATCTTGGCGATCTCTTCGCTTTTGTAACCCGAAACAACGCTTAACGATAAAACAAGTCTTTCTTCCTCGTTCAGCTTAGCGAACTCCTCCATTATCTCTAATCCGTCATAATTTATCTCTTTCTTTGTTTCCTTTTGCTCTACACTATCAAGTGAATCAAGCTCCCTGGAGTTATTATCTCTGTTTATATATTCCTTCTGCTTATTTTTTATCTTTACAGTAAGGATTTTTATTATCCAGGCTTTAAATGCTTTTTCATCTCTTAAATTTTTTATGGAAGAGAACGCCTCGAGAACAGTGTCACTAACCACATCGGAAGCGTCATGCTGATTATTTTTAAGGTTTATGAGAGCAATGCGGTACAAATCCTTGTAAACAGCGGAGTAAAGCTCGGCGAACGCATCAGCGTCACCTGCCCGTGCTTTCTGAACGCATCGGGTAAAATCCGTATTCATTAGCAGTTATCACCTCTCAACCGCCATAAGGCAGACTGATTAATAATAACATTATACCACAAAATCTCGTCCCTTAAAAGACCTGTCATATAAATAGTGCGAAAAAAATTATGTTTTGTTGCATTAAAATTTGATTTTTGGAGATTTGCACAATTTATTTATCCATGTTTACATTACCAAAAGTAATTTTAAACAATTTC
>CASFZT010000108.1 GCA_949299215.1 uncultured Ruminococcus sp. | reverse complement strand
AAATTTCCGAGATAGTTTCCGATATTATTGAAAATGTCAAGGAAAAAGGTGATGAAGCAGTTAAGGAATATACGCTTAAATTTGACGGTAAGCTGCCCGAGTATTATGAAGTACCTCTTGATACAATACATGATGCATTGAATGAAGCTGATGAGCAGTTTACGACAGCGCTTCTGAATGCAATGGAGAATATTACGGAGTTCCATAACCGTCAAAAGGAACAGAGTTTTATAGATACAAAGGCGAACGGCTGTATTCTCGGTCAGCGCGTAAGAGGTTTGGACAGAGTGGGAATTTATGTTCCCGGCGGTACGGCAGCATATCCGTCATCACTTTTGATGTCGGCAGTTCCTGCAAGAATTGCGGGAGTCAAGGAAATTATAATGGTAACTCCTCCCGGTAAAGATGGTAAACCTAATAAAGATATACTTGCTGCTGCGGCGATTGCAGGTGTGGACAGGATATTTATGTGCGGAGGCGCACAGGCGATAGCGGCACTTGCATATGGTACGGAAAGTATCCCGAGAGTTGATAAGATAGTAGGACCAGGAAATATTTTTGTTGCGATTGCAAAGAAGCTGCTTTACGGAAAAGTTGATATTGATTCCGTTGCAGGTCCGAGTGATATTCTTATTGTTGCCGATGAAAAAGCAAGACCGGATTACCTTGCCGCAGACCTTATGTCACAAGCAGAGCATGATAAGCTTGCGTCTGCAATTCTTATCACAACGGATGAAAAGGTTGCAGATGAAACTATTGCCGAGCTTGAAAAACAGGTAGAGGATTTGGAAAGAAAGGATATTATCCTTGAGTCTATGGCAAATTACGGCGCAGTTATTGTGACTGACGATATAAGCAAAGCGATCGAACTTGCAAATTCACTTGCACCGGAGCATCTGGAGCTGCAGGTCGAAAATCCTATGAGATATATAGGCTGTGTGGATAATGTAGGTTCTGTGTTTATGGGAAGTCATACGCCGGAGCCGGTCGGAGATTATTATGCAGGTCCTAATCATGTGCTTCCGACGGAGGGAACAGCAAGATTTTTCTCACCACTGTCCGTGAGCAGCTTTGTTAAGAAATCTCAGTTTATGTATTATACGGAACAGGCGCTTCTTGATGCAAAAGATGATATAGTATGTATTGCAGAGAGAGAGGGTCTTACCGCTCATGCAAATGCAGTAAAGATAAGATTTCAGAAGTAATTGCCGTGAAAGGAAAGCTACATATATGTATGAGTTGAATAATAAACTAAAAAAAATAGAAGCATATGACCCGATAGAGGGTAATTATAAAATACGTCTTGATGCAAATGAATCCTGCTTTAATGTAAATGAGCTTTTCGGAGATAAAATAGCGGATGCGGTTAAAAATACAAATATAAATCGTTATCCCGATCCTATGGCAAAAAAAGCGGTAAAAGCGTTTGCGGAGTTGTATAATGTTCCGGAGGACTGTATTACTGCGGGAAACGGATCTGACGAGCTGATAAGCGTTATTTGCGGAAGCTTTCTTGAAAAAGGAGATAAGGTGCTGACGATTTCTCCCGATTTTTCAATGTATGCTTTTTACAGCGAAATTTATGAGCTTGACGTTGAAACAATGAGAAAAGAGGATACGCTTAAGATCAACGTTTCCAATGTTATAGATTATTGCAATAATAACGATATAAAGGCATTGATATTTTCCAATCCATGCAATCCCACATCATTGGGTGTTAAGAGAGATGACGTTATAAAGCTTGTGAAAAGCGTTTGCTGCCTTGTGATAGTTGATGAAGCGTATATGGATTTCTGGGATCAGAGTATACTTGATGAGATAGGCAATTATGATAACCTTATTATACTTAAAACTTGTTCAAAGGCAATAGGACTTGCGGCGATAAGATTTGGCTTTGCAGTTGCTTCGCCGACTATTACAAAAGCTTTAAGAGCAGTAAAATCACCGTATAATACCGATACCATTTCCCAGACGATAGCGGCGGCAGTGCTTTCCGAAAAGGATACTTTTGAAAAAATGCGTTTTGAGATTATAGAGAGCAGAAAAGAACTTCAGATGAAGATAGAGGAGTTAGCCGCAAAATATGTCCGTCTGGAAAAGGTGTACGACTCAGTTACGAATTTTGTGTTTGTAAAGACCAATTATGCTAAGGAGATACATAGTAAATTGCTTGAAAGATCAATAGCAATAAGGTGCTTTACGGGATATATAAGGATCACCGCAGGTACGAAGGAAGAAAATGCAGCGGTTATTGCTGCGCTTGATGAAATACTTGCGGAAATGGATAATGGCAATACTTAAAATGTAAGGGAGAGCGTTTTTATGCGTAAAGCTGAAATTACCAGAAAAACAGGAGAAACGGAAATTACGGTAAGCATTGACCTTGACGGAAACGGAAAAGCGAATATTTGTACGGGAATAGGTTTTTTTGACCATATGCTTACGGCGTTTACCGTGCATAGTGGTTTTGATATGAGAGTTAAGGCACATGGCGATCTTGAAGTTGATGCGCATCATACCGTTGAAGATACCGGAATAGTTATAGGACAAGCTTTCAAACAGGCAGTAGGTGATATGAAGGGAATAGTAAGATACGGCTCGGCGTATATTCCCATGGATGAAGCACTTGGATTTTGCAGCCTTGATGTAAGCAACAGACCGTTTCTCGTTTTTGATGCGGATTTTTCCGATGACAGGATCGGCACGTTTGATACCTGTCTTACGGAAGAGTTTTTCAGATCATTTGCTTTTAATGCTGGTATAACACTTCACCTTAAAAAAGAGTACGGCAAAAACGATCATCATATTGCTGAAGCATTGTTTAAAGCGACAGCTCATGCTTTGGGCGATGCGGTAATTGTAAAGAGCAATAAAATTCTTTCTACAAAGGGTGTTTTATAATGATTGCAATTGTTGATTATGGCGCAGGAAATATATTCAGCGTGAAAAATGCGCTGGATTATATCGGCGAGGAATGTAAATTGACATCAAATGCAGATGAGATACGTGCAGCAGATGAAGTTATATTGCCGGGAGTGGGCGCATTTCCGAAAGCTATGCAGATGCTGGGAGAAAGCGGACTTGCTGACGTGATAAAGGAGCAGGCAAAGGTAAAGCCGTTCCTTGGGATTTGTCTTGGCATGCAGCTTATTTTTGATAAGGGATATGAGTTTGAAGAAACGAATGGACTTGGACTTATACCGGGTGCGGTAAAGAAGATAGAGCGTGTAGGAATGAGTATTCCGCATATGGGCTGGAATCAGCTTGAATTTAACGGGGAATGTCCGTTGCTTGCGGGATTAAATGGTGATGAGTATGTGTATTTCGTGCACTCATTTGCAGCGGAATGTGACGATAAGGATGTTGCGGCATATTGTGATTACGGCGGAAAGGTGACGGCGCTTGTATATGACGGAAAGTATGTGTACGGTTCACAGTTTCATCCCGAAAAAAGCGGTGAATCCGGACTTAAGATACTTAAAAATTTTGCCGGTCTTGTGAAGTAGGAGGAAACAATATGCTTGCTAAAAGAATTATTCCATGCCTTGATGTCCGTGACGGCAAGGTTGTAAAGGGTATTAATTTTGTTGGAATAAAAGAAGTCGGAGACCCGGTTGAGTGTGCTGCGGAATATAATAAGCAGGGTGCGGATGAAATTGTTTTTTATGATATTACCGCATCATATGAGGGCAGAGGCGTTATTCTTGATGTTGTAAGAGAAGCGGCTAAAAAAGTATTTGTACCGCTTACGGTAGGCGGTGGAATTACGACCGTTGACGATATAAGAGAGATACTTAGAGCAGGAGCGGATAAGGTTTCGGTTAATTCGCAGGCGGTAAAAAATCCTCAGCTTATAAAAGAGGGGGCGGATATTTTCGGAAGTCAGTGTATATGTGTCGGAATTGATGCAAAAAAGATCGCCGATAAGAGATGGACAGTGTTTATTAACGGCGGACGTGTTGATATGAAGCTTGACTTGATCGATTGGGTAAGGGAGATAGAAAAACTCGGAGCAGGTGAAATATGCCTTAATTCAATGGATGCAGACGGTACTAAGGAAGGCTTTGATATTGAAATGCTCGAAGCGGTTTGCAATGCTGTTACAATTCCCGTAATTGCAAGCGGAGGTGCAGGAAAGCTTGCCGATTTTCCTGAAGTGTTTGAAAAAACAGGCTCGTCCGCAGCGTTGGCAGCGTCCCTTTTCCATTACAGAGAACTTACGGTGGACGATGTAAAGCATGAGCTTAAAAAGCATAATATTCCGGTGAGATAAGAAAGGATATTTTTATATGGGAATGATAGAAGAAACCGATATTCTTATGCTTGATTGGAATAAAATAAAGGATATGCCAAAGGAAAATGAGGTTATTCCGGTCGCTGTGCAGAATAGTATAACAAAAGAAGTCATACTTGTTGCTTATGTAAATGAGGAAGCTCTGAAAGAATCCATACGCTTAAAAAAAGCGGTATTTTGGAGCACATCAAGAAATAAGCTGTGGTTTAAGGGCGCAGAATCGGGAAATACATTTACGCTTGACCATATTTATGTAAATTGTGAGCAAAATTCACTTGTATATCAGGTAACTCCGGATAAAGGGAATATCTGCCATACAAGCTATAACGGAAAGGCAAATAATTGTTATTACCGTGAACTTGATATGGATACAATGAAATTGATTAATTTGAATGAAAGGGATAAATAAAATGAGCGTACTTAATGATTTGTATGATGTAGTTATGGGAAGAAAGGAGAATTTTGAAGAAGGCTCGTATACCTGCTACCTTTTTTCAAAGGGCGAAGATAAAATATGCAAAAAATGCGGTGAGGAATGTACCGAAATGGTAATTGCAGCTAAGAATAATGACAATGACGAGCTTAAAAATGAAATTGCCGATTTGTTTTATCATGTAGTCGTACTTTGTGCGGAAAAGGGTCTTACAATTAAAGAAGTTGAAGATGTCCTTGAAGAACGTAGCCATAAGATAGGCAACCTTAAAACATTCCATCAGACGGATAAAAATACATAAGGCATATAATTTGTAACTATTTTCTCCTCCCGTGAATAATATATATTAAAGTTATAAGGATAAAATTCTTTTACTTTAATATTATTCATAGGAGGATTTTTATGAGCGAATTGAATAACTGCTTTAAAGAGGCAGTTTGTGCTGAAGTACAGCGTGTATTTGACAGCTGCTCCGATCGTGATTGTATATATGAGCTCCCTATTACGCTTACCGAAGAATCGTCATGTATTACAGATGATCTGGATGTGGTAAGAACACGCTGCGCCGAAGTTGAGGTCACTTGTATTTCGGTAGATGCAGTACCGTTCAAATCCGGATATTATGCTGTTGATATCACATATCGTTTTAAAATTACGGCAGAAGCATTTTCTCATAATTGCTGTAAATCACAGTCGGGTACTGTTCTTTGCGGAACTGCACTTTGGAATAAGAGGGTCATTCTTTACGGCAGCGATGGAAATGCCAAGATATTTACAAGCGAGCAGGATCTGACACCGTCATCTCTTGATGAATGCGACGTGAATAGCTGCTGCTGTGCAAGACAGAATGCAAGTATGCCAAAGGCAACAGTAAGAGTGCTTGATCCGATAGCGTTGGAAGCAAAATTCAAATGTGTACCAACGGATATGCCGGATCAGGGTGTATGCCAGTCTGATTTCATGCCGCCTTGTCCGTGTGATTGCTGTTATGATGAAAAGAGCGGAGGAGGTCCCAAGCCGCCGCATCCGCGTCCGAGATTTAAGAGAGTCCTTACGGTTTCTCTGGGACTGTTTTCAATCGTACAGTTGTCAAGACCGGTTTCTATTATTGTTCCGTCATATGATTACTGTATCCCGTGTAAGGATTGTTCGGGAAATGCTACCGAGGCTTCCGAGGCACCGTGTGACGTGTTTGACAGAATTGAATTTCCGGCAGATCAGTTTTTCCCACAGGCAAGCAGCGCATCAACAAAATACGGAAACTGCTGTGAATCCGCAAATACAGCATCGGATACGGGCTGCGAATGTGACAGTTAAAATATTCCAATTTATGTTCAGGCTGCCGGTAGAAATATCGGTAGCTTGAATTTTTATATAAAAGTTGAAATTTTTGCAGAAATGTGGTACAATATGCATTGTGTGTTTATTATTTGATAAGGAAGTAGGATTATATGAAAAAAGCGATTATTTTTGATTTGGACGGTACACTGTGGGATTCTTCGGCGCAGGTTATAGAGTCGTGGAATGAGGTTTTGGAAAAGTATCCGCAGTATAATGTAAAGGTAAGAAAAGAAGAAATGCACAGGTATATGGGCAGAACTTTGTATGATATTTCCG
>CASFZT010000107.1 GCA_949299215.1 uncultured Ruminococcus sp. | reverse complement strand
TCTCTTTTTACAAAAATATCATTGCTTTTTCTCTTTTTTGCCTATTGACATTTCACCGTAGGACTTTGTTAAATCAAAAAAGAGTATCGGACAGACTGCATTATAAATGAATATAACGAATGCAGCCGACTGCCATACTCTTTAAAATCTTAAAATTAATGTCAAAGCCGAATCAAGGACTTTGTATTGTTAAAAATGTTTATATTTTATTAATACATTTGACTTTTATATGATAACATTTTTTTTCAAACAATGCAAGTGGTGTACCGCCTTTTTGTAAAATATCACAAAAATGCGGTTCATATTTTAAAGCTTTAGCCAAACTTTGCATACAAAGGCATTATCATTTGCGGTAAATTCGGCTTTGCCGTCATATTTTTCGGTAATGTCTTTTATGATTTTTATACCGAATCCGTGATTTTCACGGTCGCGTTTTGTGGTTTTAAGGCTTTTTATCGGCAGGGAACTGTTCTGAGAGCTTATGAAGATGTATCCCATGTCAAGCTTTGCCTTGATATGGGCGTATTTCTCCCCTGAAAGTGCTGCGCTTTCAATGGCATTGTCAAGGATATTCGCAAACAAGCGGCAAAGGTCGTAGCAGTCTATGGAAACATCATTCGGCACAGAAACATCCACACTTAAACGAACGCCGTGCTTTTTTGCAGTTTCGGATTTATCGAAAAGAACTGCGCCCAATATCTTGTTTTCGCAGAAATATTTTGTTTCGGTCTTGGATATGTTTTGTCGGAGCATATCAATAATCTGACTGTTCTTACCGATGCTTGAAATCCGTCAAGCGTATTGCCTGGCACTTTCAACATCATACTCCCTTCTGATTTCAGCACTTTTCTGCTGAGGTCAGCTTTGCTATGCCTTTTTTTGAGAAAACTTGTTTTTGATGTCCTTTGTTATGTTGTGCTCGTTTTGCGATTATGAGTTTTGTTCTTATCTAAAATAAATTTATAGTATATTAACAGCACATTGCAAATTAATGTTGTATAATTCAATAAGGGGCTTGCCCCGTCATCATAATGAACGTGATAATAATATGGCAGAGGAGGAGTACACGCATATGGAGTATGTATATCGTTATAATTCACCGATAGGAGAAATGACACTTGCGTCGGACGGAAAAAGCATTATCGGATTGTGGTTTGACGGGCAGAAATATTTCGGCAGTGTTCTGTCAGAGGAACATGAGGAGAAAAGCCTGTCCGTGTTTGACGCTGCGGCAAACTGGCTTGATATCTATTTCGGTGGAAAAGAACCCGATTTTACACCGCCGTTGTCTGTGAAAGGCACGCCGTTTTATAAAGAGGTGTGGGAGATATTGCTTGATATACCGTATGGCTGCACAATGACATACGGAGAAATTGCCGGTATTCTTGCTCAAAAAAGAGGTATAGTGAAAATGTCCGCACGTGCCGTAGGAAATGCAGTCGCACATAACCCTGTGTCCGTTATTATTCCGTGTCACCGTGTGATAGGCAACCATGGCAAAATAACAGGTTATGCGGGCGGTACGGATAAGAAAATATATCTGCTTTCAATGGAGAGCAGAGGTGTAAAGGCGCTCTCTTGACAAACACGGATAAATGATATATACTGTTTTTACATTGATAAATTTTATGGCAGGGAGGTTATGGTCATGGTATATGTAACGGGCGATACGCACGGCGAACATTCACGGTTTTACACCGGACTGCTGCATCAAGACGGCGGGCTTTCCGAGAATGATTATCTTATCGTTTGCGGCGATTTCGGATATGTGTTTAATGACAACGCCTATGAAAAGCGTTTCCTTGACGATTTGGAAAAATTACCGTATACCATTGCCTTTGTTGACGGAAATCACGAAAATTTTCCTGCAATATACAGCTATCCCATTGTTGCATGGCATGGCGGAAGAGCGCATCGGATAAGGAAGAATATATTTCACCTTATGCGCGGTGAGGTGTTCGGGATAGAGGGAAAGCTGTTTTTTGTGTTCGGCGGCGCTTACAGTGTTGATAAATATATGCGTATAGAGGGCAGGTCGTGGTGGCAGCAGGAGCTTCCGTGCAAAGAGGAATATGAAAATGCCGTACATAATCTTGAGATACATGATTACAGCGTCGATTATATACTTACACATACAATGCCCCGTGAAATGATAACACGCTTCGGTGCATATCAGGATGAGCATGATATGGAGCTTACGGAATTTCTTGATCTGATCTATCATGAAGTGGATTTCAGACATTGGTACTGCGGACACTGGCACAGCGACAAGGATATTACGGATAATTTTACCGTACTTTGGTATGATATAAAAGAGCTTAAATAAAAATGAACGGGAGTACGCAAAACACGTTCTCCCGATTTTTTTGCTTATTCGTACCGCAGAGCCTCGATAGGGTCAAGCTTTGCTGCCCTGTTTGCGGGGTAATATCCGAAAAAGATACCAATCGCCATGGAAAATCCTACTGCCAATACTATGGAGCCAATAGTCGGGGGAGCCATAGTTCCCACGATAACTCCCGCAATGTTTCCGAGAGCAATACCGAAAAGTATTCCCACCGCTCCGCCTATAAGGCAAATTATAACGGATTCAATTATAAACTGCATTCTGATAGCCGAGTTTGGCGCACCCATAGCCTTACGCACGCCTATCTCACGAGTTCGCTCCGTTACCGATACCAGCATTATGTTCATAACTCCGATACCGCCTACAAGCAGTGAAATACCCGCAATTACCGAGATGGCAAGCTGAAGAATTCCCAAAACCTCATTTATCATCTCCATCTGAGATTCTGCGGTCTGATAATATATCTCCACCGAATCATTGTCACGGTAATAGGTATTGTTCAGATAGTTGCTGACCTTTTCACAGAATGCTTTTGCGTCAACACCTGAATTTGTATTCAGATTAAAGTAATAGAAGGTATCCTCATTTGTGCCCATAGTACGATTGAAAGTAGTATAGGGCATATATATCTCATTGTTCCAGTCTTCGCCCATCATATTTACCATTGAGGACATAATTCCCGTAAGCTGATATTCATATATGCCCACTACCGTCAGATCCATGGAGTATCCGAAGGTGAGATTTACCGAAATAGTTTTTCCGATAGCATTTCGCTCCGAACCGAACAGCTTCTGTGCCTGTTTATCCGAGATGACGCAAACATTTCTGATCTGTTCGCAATCCTTTTCCGAAATATACCGTCCGGCAATTACTCCCGTCATGCTCTGCTTGATATAACCGTGATTTACACCGTAAACCGCAACATCATATTCTTTCCTGCGGATATTCATTTTTCCGTCCGCACTGCCTGCGGAAAGGCTCACAGCGTCAATATCCTCCGCAAATTTTTCCGATATATCACGGATCATATCTGCGGTGATAAAATCATCATCATATATATAGTCACGGGCTGCATCCTCCTTTAAAGTGATACTGAAACCCACAAGATTTGAGCCGCCCTGGGAATTAAATATATCCGTAACGGATTTTTCCATTATGCTTCCGAGGGTGCTTATGGCGATGACCGAGCCGATTCCTATGATGATGCCGAGCATGGTAAGAAATGCACGCATTTTGTTTGCTTTAAGTCCTGACAATGCCATCAGGATATTTTCCCACAGAGCCATTATACGTCACCTTCTTTCTGTATATCTGCCGGCGCCGAAGCACTTCGGTTTCCCGTATCTCCTATGATATTTCCGTCCGATATGGTTATTATCCTGTCCGTTTCCCGGGCAAGCTCCTGATTATGTGTGATAAGGATAATAGTTTTGCCCTTTTCCTTATGCAGCTTGTGGAACAGGTCCATCACAAGACGTCCCGTTTTGCTGTCAAGAGCACCCGTGGGTTCATCGGCAAGGATAATATCCGGGTCGTTTGCCATGGCACGTGCAATTGCGATACGCTGTTTTTGTCCGCCCGAAAGTTCGTTGGGCATATGCGATGCACGGTCACTCATTTCTACGATCTCAAGAAGTTCATTTGCACGTTCTCTGCGTTCCTTTGCGGAAATGCCTGCGTAAAGCAAAGGCAGTTCTATATTTTTAAGAGCGGATGTCCTTGCAATGAGATTGAAATTCTGGAAAACAAAGCCTATCTGTCGGTTTCTTATTGAGGAAAGCATTCTGTCGCCCGCATTTGATACGTCAACTCCGTTAAGATAGTATTTTCCGGAGGTTGGACGGTCAAGTGCGCCTATGATGTTCATAAGCGTTGATTTTCCCGAGCCGGACTGTCCTACGACAGAAACAAATTCACCCTTTGGAACATTGAACGACATTTTGTGAAGAATTTCAAGCTCGTTCGGTGTACCTATATAAAAGCTTTTTACTATATCCTTTACACATATTATATATTCGGCTGCCTCTTTTGGCGGCGGCGCATATTTGTATATATTATAAGCGTTATTATTTGTCATAGCATTATTCCTCACCGGTTCATTCCGATACAGGCATATCTTCAAGCAAGCCGTTTGTAAGAACAACGGTGCAGCCGTCGGTAAGATCGGAGGCATTTGTAAGTATCTCCATGCCTTCGGAAAGCTCATCGGAAATAATCTCGAGCTCCGCATCGCTTTCAAAGCCGATCTCAACGTCGATCTTTCTTGCAGCAGCCGTGCCGTCGTCTTTCATATCTGCCGCAAAGATGTAAGCGTTGCCGTCTGCATCCTCAACAAGAGAGTCATAGCTTACCGCAAATACATTTTCCGTACTTGATGTTACAGCCGTGCATTTTGATGTCATGCCGATAAGCACTCCGGCATCCTTTGTATCGTTTATGTCGACTTCTATTGCAAATGAGGCGCTGCCATCGCTTTTACCGTCAGCACCTTTTGCGGATGTAGGCGCTATGCTGCTTATTTTCCCGCTGAACTCTTTGTTGTCGAGCGAGGGGATAGTCACGGTGACGTCAAGTCCCTCTTTAAGCTCAGTAACATTGTATTCTTTTACGGAAGCTGTCATTTTAAGATTATCCGTATCCTCTATAATAAAGAGTGTACCGGCAGGCGAACTGCCTTCCACGGCGTTCACAACGGTGACCGTACCGTCGCACGGTGCTTTGATAACACAGTCGTCAAGCTGTTCTTTTAAAATTTCAAGAGCAATTACCTGAGTATCGTTTTCGGAAAGAACTCTTTCCCTGTCGGCGGCTGCTTTCAGAGATGCGAGGGTTGAATCCGCATTTTTCACTGCAAGCTCGTAGCTTTCGAGAGAGTCATTGTATGCGGACTGTGCCTCGTCAACGGCATCCTTGTAGTTTTCAAGGGATATGCTGTTTCCGTTTTTTACAGAGTTAAGATTGTTTACGGCATTGTCGTAAGCGGCCTTTGCTCTTTCGTATGATCGCTCGGCATTTTGAAGCTTGATCTTGTTGGAATAATCAATATCGGCTTTTGCCTGGGTATACTTTTCAAGAGCATTTTTATATGTATCCTCGGTGCTTTCCACATCATACTTAGCTTCAAGCTCTGCAAATTTTTCTTCTGCCTTTGCAAGGTTTTCCTGTGCCTGAGTTACCTGTGCGGGATCTATTGATTCGGGCGAGTGTCTGCTTATGTTGGAAAGGTTGGTATAAATTAAAAGAGCCGCTTCGTATGAGGAGTGGGCGTTTTTCAGTTCGGTGCTTTTTTCATCGCTGAAACGGCTGTCGTATTCTTTTTTAGCATTCTCATATGTTTTTTTCAGATCACTTATATCGGAATAGTCCTCGTTTTTGACTTCCTTTTTTGCTTCCTCATAATCTGTATAAGCACAGTCGAGATCATACTTTGCGGATTCAACGCTTTTTTCGGCGGCGACAAGCTGTGTGTCGGAATCAGTGCCCTGTATCTCAAGCTGTTCGGCGTAGTTTTCCTTTGCCTTTTCAAAAGCTGTGGCTGCGCTGTCCAAAGACATTTTTGCATTGCGTATTTCGGGATAGGTTTCTGTGTTTATCTGCTCAAGCGCCTCATTATAACGCTTTTCTGCATCGCTCAAGGAGTATTCGCTGTTTATATTACTGCTGCTTACAGTTGCCTGCTGCTGGAGTATCTGATTTTCCAGATCGTCCGAGCTGAGTACGGCAAGTATATCGCCTTTTTTCACCTTGTCGCCGACTTCCGCATTTACGGTTTCGATTGGATATTGAAGCTTTGCCGATACCTGCACGGAATTCCGGCTTTCGACGACTCCGCTTACCGAAACGCTGTTTGATATGTTTTTCTTTTCAAGCTTTACCGTTTCTGCCATAGTCACGTTCGTCATTAAGCCTTTGCTTGCAAAAACGGCTGCGGCTGCGATCACGGCGATCAATACCGCAACTGTTATTAATATGATAACGATCTTGCTTTTACCTGATG
>CASFZT010000106.1 GCA_949299215.1 uncultured Ruminococcus sp. | reverse complement strand
TAATATGATCTCTGTTACAAGCATAAATACCGCTATTGCAGCCGAAGAAAAGCTTATGCCTAACAACAATACGGCAAATGTTACTGCAACAGAAAAAATATAGTACGCTTTTGATTAATACAGCCAGTCATAATGTAAAAGATGTGCCATAGCATATACCCACATTGTGATCAGGATATAAAAAGCCGTACTCATTTATTGAAGTACGGCATAAATCATTGTGTAGAACAGGTGTTTTTTCGATGTTCAAGCACAGGAATATTTTCGTAACTGTTCTTGTAGGGAATTTACTAAAATTTCCTATGATTTTCTTGCAGATTATGATATGTGAAAATTTGCTGATAATAAAAATTATAACGTTTTAGTGTTTTCTTTAAGTATGCGTCCGTCACGCAGTAATTCTTTCAGACGATCATAATCATCGTTCATCATAGCGTTGCGGTATTCTTTAAGACGGTCAATGATAAAGTCAATTTCAAAACAAAGAGGCTCTTTGTTAAGCATGAAAAGGGGAGTCCACATAGTTTCGTTAAGCTTTGCAACTCTTGTTAAATCCTGAAAGCTTCCTGCACTGAAACCAAGCTGCTTCTGATGCGTAGGGCTTTTGATATATGCATTTGAAACAATGTGAGCAAGCTGGCTGGTAAAAGCAATAATATTGTCATGTTCTTCGGGAGTAGTGATAACTACTTTTTTAAAGTGAATGGAATATGCAAAATCCTCCAACAGATTGATCTTGGTTCGGGATACTGATTCATGAGGTGCTATAATAAAGCTGGCATCATCAAAAAGATTGTCAAGAGAGTATTCAAAACCGGAGAACTCCCGTCCTGCCATAGGATGAACGCCGATAAATGTTACGTTGTTTTCTTCAAGGATATCCTGTACAGCATCAATTATTGATTTTTTTATACCACAGGTATCTATAACTATACTGCCTTTTTTAAACTTTGAAGCATTTTCTTTTATAAAATCAATAGTGGTGATTGGGTATAGTGAAACAATTGTAATGTCTGCAAGACCAAGGTCATCTGTTTCGGCGTCAATAGCATTTTGAGAAAGTGCCATTTCAACTGTTTCTTTATTTATATCAACACCGTAAACCATATGGTTTGTATGCTTTTTTATTGCTTTACAAAGTGAACCTCCTATAAGTCCGAGACCTACTACTGTGATTATCATAAAATTATCTCCTTTATTAAAAATATTTTAGCACTATAAAGCTTTATACTGCTAAATTATATATTAATGATACATCATTAATTAAAAAAAGTCAATAGGTGCTTGCAATTATAAATAAAATGTTGTATAATATAATTAATAATTTAAAGATAATTTGTTGCTTGGAGGTTATGACATGAAAAAATATACCGGAATAAAAAAACGAACGGCAGCTTTGCTTACTGCATTGTTGATGTGCTTTACAATTACAGGCTGCGGCAATACTGCGTCCGATAATACAGAGAAAAACATAGCCGATACATCTTCTTCCGTTAAAGTCAATGATGATATTTCCGATGGTAAAGAAGATACAAATTTCTTTGATGATGATTATGACCCACTTTCCGATGATTATGACCCTTATGGCGGAAATTCAGCAAAAGAAAATAAAAAAACTGCCGAAACGGCGGCTGTAAAGACAGATGGTAACACCGAGGAAACTACGGTAAGCACAACAGCTGAAAAAGATGAGGATAATACTGCAGCAACAAAACCTGCCGCAACTCAAAAAGATAATGACGAAAAAAGCAGTAATGATGCTTCTTTGGAGCTTACTGTGTCAAACGGATGGGATAACGGCAGCGATAAATTTACACAGATAGACGGTAAAATAACCAATAACGGTACTAAGCTTATCTCAGGCTGGACGGCTGAAATTTCCGTAGCAAGCAAGGCTGAGATCGATCAGTCATGGAATTGCGATATCACAATAAACAACGGAAAAATTACCGTAAAGCCCGTTGAATATAATAAAGAAGTTTCTCCCGACGGAAATGTTACATTTGGTATGATCTTAAAAAATGTAGGCAGCTTTGACGCATCAAAGTCTACACTTAAATGCAGCAATGCTTCATATACCGCACAAGGTGGCTCATCTTCAAGCAATAACAATAATAACAACAATAATAGCAGCGTTGCCGTAGGTAATAATAATCCCGAAATCATACAGGCTAAGGATGTTCCTGCACCTACAACGGATGACTGGCTTTATGTAAAAGGAAATAAAATCGTTGATAAAGACGGAAAGGAAGTCTGGCTGACGGGTATAAACTGGTTCGGTTATAATACAGGTACAAATACCTTTGACGGTCTGTGGGCTTGCGATTTGAATACATCTTTGGCATCAATTGCAGACCGTGGATTTAATCTTCTTCGTATTCCTATCTCAACAGAGCTTATTAAAGAATGGTCTTTGGGCAATTATCCTAACGCAAACTTTAATCAGGCTACAAATTCATACCTTGTAGGAATGAACAGCCTTGAAATTTTCGATTATGTTATAGGACAGTGCCGTGCAAATGGTATAAAGATAATGATCGACATTCATTCTGCCAAGACCGATTCTATGGGGCATATGAAAAATATGTGGTATGAGGGGAATATAACCGAAAAGGATTTTCTTGATACATTGACATGGATGGCAAAGCGTTATGCAAATGACGATACGATAATTGCATATGACCTGAAAAATGAACCGCATGGCAAAGCAAATGAATCTCCTCGTGCAAAGTGGGATGATTCAAAGGATCCTGATAACTGGAAGTATGTTGCTGAAAAAGCAGCTAAGGCTGTATTTAAAGGCAATCCGGAAGCCCTTGTTATGGTAGAGGGTATTGAAATTTATCCAAAGGATATAAAAACAAACGGTGATTTTTCATCTGCAAATATGGGCGATTATTATTGTACATGGTGGGGAGGAAATCTCAGAGGTGTAAGAGATAATCCTGTTGATCTTGGCGATAAGCAGAATAAGCTGGTATATTCTCCGCATGATTATGGTCCGACTGTGTATCAGCAGCCGTGGTTCAGCGGAAATTATACCTTTGATAGTCTTTATGATGATTGCTGGCATGATAACTGGTTTTACATACAGGAGGAGAATATCGCTCCGCTTCTTATCGGCGAGTGGGGTGGATTCATGACAGAGCCAAATATTACATGGATGACATATCTCCGCAAGCTTATTAAGGATAACAGAATAAATCATACATTCTGGTGTTTTAATTCAAATTCTGGTGATACCGGCGGACTTGTAAAGGACGACTTCAAAACATGGGATGAAGAAAAATATAACTTTGTCAAAGAAGTACTTTGGCAGCAGAATGGCAAATTTGTAGGTCTTGACCATGAAATACCACTGGGAGAGAACGGTATAACCCTTTCCGAAGCAAAATAATACATAAATTAGAGCGTGTTCACAAAAACTAATATGCAGATTTTTGAGCATAATTTCGTCAAATTCAAGGCGAAAATGTGCAGACATACTGTCGTATTTCAAATATTTTCAACGAATAAGTTGGCGGAATTTGCCAAAAAGATGCGTGTTAGGCTTTAACGTGAACACGCTCAAAAAGCTTTCGCATAAAAATATGTGAAAGCTTTTTGTCTTAGTAATTTAATTGATACAAACACAAAATCCCGCAGAACGTAAATTCTACGGGATTTTATTTGGTGAGCTATTGGGGATTTGAACCCCAGACCCTTTGATTAAAAGTCAAATGCTCTGCCGACTGAGCTAATAGCTCTTATGCAAGTACAAGTATTTGCTTGCCACTCACAACGCTTACTTATTATATCAAATATGAGAACGTTTGTCAATAAGTTTTGCCGTTTTTGTAATTATATACATATTATTTGTGCTGAATTATAAAAATATGCACACAATTTACAATCATTTAAAATCAGTTGCGTATCAGAACTTCACGTCCCGAAATATTCTCATTTTCAATAATACCGGTAATAACAATAGAATAGCATTCCGTATCCTCGGCAAGATTATAACACTTGTCTTTACCGTCTACCGATACAAGAGGACGCAGGGGAGAATTCGAAAAGTTTTTCAGTACATGACCCGTTTCACCGGTTGAAAGCTTTACATTTGCACCGGATGGAAATGGTGCTACTTTTCTTATAAATGCACGAACAACTCTTTCGTCAAAATGAGTTCCGGAACAAGCCATTATATATTCAATTGCTTCGTTAGGTGGGTTTGGCTTACGGTAAGGTCTGTTTGAAGTAAGAGCATCATATACATCGGCAACTGCGAGAATTTTGGCATATGGATGAATCTGTTCTTCGGTAAGAAGATTTGGATATCCCGAACCGTCGGATTTTTCGTGATGCTGAATGATTGCGTTGTAAACATTGTCGTTAACAAGGTGACGGTCACGCAAATGCTTTGCAGCATAGATAGGGTGCATACGAACGATTGCAAATTCCTGCGGAGTAAGTTTTGCAGGTTTGTTTATAATTTCAATGGGGACAGATGTCTTTCCAATATCATGCAAAAGTCCGGAAATGCCAAGTTCATTGAGATGTTGGTTATCCAATCCGAGTTCAAGACCGACAGCAAGTGCCATTATAGCAACGCTGAGGCTGTGATAATATGTGTAATCGTCATACATTTTTACATCTGCTATATTTATAAGAATATCTTTATTCTTGGAAAGACTGCCAATAAGCTTTTGAGCAGTATCGCTTATCTGGTCAACATCACTTTCTTTAACGCCGTCCTTACTGTTTATAAAATTATCTGCAAGATTCTGTATGCCGGTTATAGCTTCTGTCTTTATCTCGTTGTTTATGGAAGAAACCATTCTGACAGAGCTTCTTATTGTATCAATGTATACGCCGTCAATTCCGGCGTCTTTAAGCTGAGTTATGGTAACATCGGTAAGTTTTTTGCCCATCTCAAAATTCTGAGCTTGTCTTGATATATGGTCATAAAAATTTACACTTCTTGCAAGGCACATACCCGGCAGTAAGTCTTGAGATTTTATATATACCGTATTGGACACCTCTTTTTATCTATATACAGCTTTAGTCTCCTATATAAAAATACAGGAGACTAAGATGATAATATGTAATATTTACAGAATTAATGCCATAAATATATTTTAAAGGAACATATTATTTTTTGAGTTGTGTTATGCAGTCAGCACAAACATATTTGCCCTTAAATTCGATGATATTTTCATCGTTTGAGCAGAAAGCACATGACTGTTTATACTTTTTAAGAATAATTTTATCGTCTTCAACATATATCTCGAGAGCATCTTTTTCACCAATATCCAATCCACGGCGGAGTTCAATTGGGAGAACGATTCTTCCGAGTTCGTCTATTTTTCTTGTAATACCTGTAGCCTTCATGAAAAAACCTCCTTTAGCTTTCATTATGTGTACATTATAGCATAGTTTGTCTATATTTGTCAAAAAACATTCTATGAATTTTATGGTTGTTTTTGTTAATTGTTTATTACTGGATAACCCCCTATTGGGAAATATTTCTATTTATAAGGAGATATTATTTAGCTATGATGAATAAAATTTTTGCACTTATGATAATTATTTCTGTTATTTGCGGGACTGTAAATAATAAAATCGGGGAGGTATCCGATGCCGCTATCAATTCATGCGTCGAAGCGGTGGAGCTTTGTATTTATCTTGCAGGTGGAATGTGTATGTGGGGCGGACTAATGCAGATTGCAGAGAAATCAGGGCTTACAGAAAAGATAGCTGCAGTATTCCGTCCGGTTTTAAAATTTTTGTTTAAAGGACTTGATACAAACGGACGTGCATTTCATGCAATATGTCTTAATATTACGGCAAATATGCTTGGCCTCGGCAATGCCGCAACACCACTTGGGATTGAAGCAATGAGAGCGATAAAAGAAGAGGAAAAATTGACCGATACCGCAAGCAGAAATATGATAATTTTTATTGTGCTGAATACGGCGTCAATAACTCTTATTCCAACTACCGCAGCATCATTAAGAATAAAGCATGGCTCGGAAGCACCGATGGATATCTTGCCATGTGTGATTATCACATCGGCAGCTGCACTTACCATAGGCTTGATCATGGCAGTCGTTTTTAACGGAATAAATTTAAAGAAAAAGAGGGGTAAGGAAATTGTCCGATTACATAATTCCACTGTTCATTGCAATGATAATAATATTTGGCTGCTTTAAAAAAGTGGATATATTCGATGAATTTACATATGGCGCAGGAGAGAGTATAAAAACAGTATTTGAAATTCTTCCGGCATTGATCGCAATGATTGGCTTTCCGAAGGAATGTCTGCCGCTTGCGATAATACGCCCCATATCGGGAAGTGGAGCTCTTGCCGTATATGAAAGTATACTTTCTGATGTGCATCCTGATAGCTTTGCCGGACGTGTTGCAAGCGTGATATTGGGGTCTACTGAAACAACGTTTTACACTATTGCAGTATATTACGGTGCAGTGAAGATAAAAAATACACGCCATTCTCTTGCTGCGGCGTTATCTGCTGACCTTGCAGGATTTATATTTAGTGTACTTACCGTGCGTTTGCTTATGACGCGGGACAGTCGCACCGTATAAGCTTTGCAATATCAAACAGGTCGCAGCCATCGCTCCATACCGAAGAAGAAAATGCGCTTACGCAGTAGTCCTGTATATTGCGGCATAATAATTCGGAAATTCGCTTTTCGCTTAAATTATCGCTGTTTTCGGTAATTCTGAATTTTATATTTATATCTGCGTCAATTTTCAGCTTTCCATCTTTAATGGAAGCTGTTTTTTTTACGGATGATTTTATAATTTTCACAGATGCGTTTTTTTCGTTATGATGTATTGATATTACGATGTTATCGTCACTTTTAATGTTTGTATTAAGAAAATGCAGACCTAAGATTTCATCCTCGGGTATTTTTCCGTAAATCCCGTTGCTTCCTGCAAGAACAGCACCGGAAAATGATATTTTTTCACCATCCGATCTGATTATGGGTAAAGGCTCTGCTGCATTATAACAACGTATGCTTTCTTCAATTGAAGCAATATCCGTGTAAATACACTTTCCGTTTTTTACATAGGTATCCATTGTTTTGAGAATACTGTCTGCCGAAAAAATTCCTTCTTCGGTCAGTGTCTGTGCTATACTTTCGGGAGAAGAACAGTATACTGCAGGACATGACGGAGAGATCGTACCGTCAAGAAAAACGGACAGATCGTCGGCAGGTGAGGTAATACCGTTTCCGAGAATGATAAGTTTTATATGTCCTAAAAAAAGCGACTTACCTGTATGGGTTTCCGCATCTGAAAGCGCATCGTATATTGTCGTACCGCTTCCGCTTGCATATGAAGAATTTGATTTGCTTATATCCGGAGATGTGCTGCTGCCTTGAGCGTTAAAAAATTGAATATATACATTGTAGATACCCTGTACTTTTTCAAGTCCCATAAGTTGTACGAATGCGCGGTTGTTGACTTCTTCACCCGAACAGGAAGTAAGAAAAAGAAATGTTAGAAGTAATGCCGTAAGGGAATTAAATTTCCTTTTCACTTTTTTCATAAGACTGTTTTCCTTTCATAAAGCATAATATAAGCGGTATTATTCCCGTAAGCACGATCATAAAAGCAACAGTTACCGTATCATAAAACGGAAAATATCCGCCATTAAAAATAATAATTGAGGAGGATAAAAAAATCAGTGTTCCTATAATTAAATTTGTATATTTAAGCTGATATATTTTCTCAGTGATACTTGCAGATACGGAAATGAAAAGAGAAATCGTGATAACTGCCGATATTGTCCACAAAATAAGATAAAGTGAATCGTACCTCTGAAAAATTCCCACACCCGCATATGAACCTACCGACAGGAAAGGATATTTTGTAAATTGAGCATAATCTCCAAGTACACTTATTATCATAGCAGAAATTATTTCGGTGACGGTAAGCTTTGCGGCAAGTAAACCGTACAAAGCACATCGTATACGACTTTTTACGTTTTTTATAAGAAATGCCGCCGCCGTAATTTCACTGTTTCTTGCTAAATCCTCAAGCACTGCTCCTAAAAGATCGTTTTTGTTTTTATATGAATAAAAATTCAGTATATCAAAATTACTTGCCGATGAAATTGCCATAATAATAAGCATTATGATAAATAATACAAGTACAATGGAGCTGCTGCGTGAAATGCCTTCAATTCCGCAGTAGCCGCAGTAAATGCATACCGCCATTAATATTAAAAGCATAGATATATTGTTTTCCTCCGGGAAAAAGCGCAGAGTCAAAAACTCCATAAAGCACAGCACAATGTTGATTGTATAAAAGATAAAAAATATCAGGTATAACAAGGTGACAACATATCCGAAAAATCCGTTCTTTTCGCAAATCACCTCCGAAACGTCCTTGTGAGGATATAATTTTCCGAAAATTACAATCGGTATCAGTATGATTGCCTGAATTATAATTGATATAACAGCTGCGGGTATCTGTATTGAGTGTGAATACTCTGATGAAAACGTCATAAGAGTAAATATTCTGCATATAAGAAGGACAATAAGAAATTGTCCAAAGCTTATCTGATGCTCTTTTGCGTTCAATTCCGACCCTCCTTATTAATATTTACACCATTCAGATTTTCAATTGATGCCGTTCCATTTCCAAGCCTGCGAAAACCGATCCTTGTAAAAACATCACGCATTGCGTATGGTGTAAAAGGAGAAATCGGAGCCATTGAAGGCACACCGTCATTTTCCATAGAACAAATATTGATAAGCATTAAAGCAGTGATAAGAGCAATGCCGTATAATCCGAAAGCACCTGCCGCAATTACGGAAATAAATCTTAAAATAGTCACAGGCTGATTAAGCGGAGGTATGACAAATGAGGCAGTGACCGAAATTGCACATACAAGCAAGAGCGGATTTGAAATAATCCCTGCCGATACAGCCGCATCACCGATAATAAGACCGCCTACGATAGAAACTGCACCGCCAACACTTTTGGGCAGACGTACTCCTGCTTCGCGTATAATTTCATAAAAAAACAGTATAAGAAGAGCTTCAACCATAAGCGGTAGAGGCGCAAGCTCTTCTGCTTGTATTAATGTTACAAGCAGTGTATGATTAAAAAGTTCCGGATGAAATGTGATAATTGCAACATAAAATGCCGGAAGAAATACAGCCGCAATAAATGCTGCATATCTTATCAAACGAATAAAAGTCGTATAATACGGACGGAATACATAATCATCCAGCGTCTGAAAATTTTCAATGAACAAAGCAGGAGTTATTACAGCAAAGGGCAGACCGTCTATCATTACACCAATTCTGCCTTCAAGGATTTTTGAGCAGAAAACATCCGGTCTTTCCGTAAGGGATACTCCAGAAAAGAGAGAAGGCTTTGTGTTGTTTAGATAAGGCTCTATATATCCGCTTGAAAGAATTGCTTCCAATTTCATGCTTTTAAGCTCACGTTTTACTTTGTTTACAAGCTTAGGTGATACTCGGTCCGACATATAAGTAACAATAACATCAACATTGCTGAGACTTGTTACGGCAAAAAGCTCAAATTTAAGCAGAGGTGATTTTATTTTACGACGGATAAGCGACATATTTATACGTACTGTTTCAACAAAGCCGTCTCTTGCACCGTAAATATTACCCTCGGTAGAAGGTTCATCTATTCCTCTTATTGAATATCCTTGTACTCCGTATGAAAAGGCATTTTCCGCATCATCAATAAAAAGTATTGCAAAACCGCTCATAAGTCTGCGTATAATATCGCCGTAATTTATGGACAAGGCTCTGTCTACGGCAAGCAGCATACGGTCTTTTATATATGAATAGACCTCCTCTGAGGTGGAATTATCCGGCAGATGTATTGCCATGATAGGGTTAAAAATAAGCTTAGTAATTACCGATATGGAAATCATACCTTCAAGACATACAAGACAGCATTTGGTATTTGAAATTATAAATTCGTTAATAAGCAGATCGCTGCTGCCATTCATAATACTGCGTATGGTTTTTATGTTTTCGTCAACCGATTTTGATACCGTTATATTTTTAAAATCATGATTGTTGTAATAATTCATATTATCCACTTCCGTATAATTGATTAAGATTATATATCAATAGTATTGTTGCCATATTCGGTAAAAAAATACAAGTATATTCCAATAATTTCATGGCAATATAATTTAAAACAATATATGCATAATTATTTTGGAGGAATTTTATGACAATAGTTTTTATCAGGGCGGTTATATTATATGTGCTGATAGTTTTTATTGTAAGATTTATGGGAAAACATCAGATAGGTGAACTGCAGCCTTATGAATTAGCACTGACTATACTTATTTCAAATTTAGCAATAAAGCAGATGTTATAATAACATTAACACTATAGCAAGCCTCAACTGGCATTAAAACCGCAATCTGATCAAAAAAAAAACATGTAATAATTTAGTCAACAGTATTCTAATAATCAAATTCAAAATGACAGATTTATACCCAACGACTTGCAATCGCAGGTAAATAATCTTCAAAACGCTTTAAATAACGCAAAAAACGAACAAGGTTTAATCGGAAAAACAATAGATAATATTAAAGGAACATTCGGTATAGGTATAAGTTCCAAAAAATGCCAATCATATATTGAAGCTCTGAAATCGGGGCAGACAACTTATGAAGAAGCTTATAACAACATTTTAAAATATCAATCGAAACAAAAAAACGGCGTCAATATCGCAGCGGGTATAATTTCAGGTACTCTTGCGGCTGCCGCAACGGGCTTTAAACCCGCCATGGGTTCAAAACTCAAACAGGTATTAATGGCGGCAACCGTGGGCGCCGCAGCAAAAGCCGGCATTAAAACAACTGAGCGCGGGACAAATAATGTCCAAAACGATGCACTTAATCCGGCATTAATTGCAAAAGACGGTCTTTCGGGCGCACTTGACGGCGCAGTTTCAGCTTCCGTTATCGGTATCGGAAAAGAAGCGGTATTGGGCGCTTCAACCAAAAAAGAAGCAATAAAACAAGGTGTAATTGCGGGCGCTAAAGGCGGCGCAATTTCAGGCGGCGTTATCGGTGCGGGAGATTATACAATTGATTGTGCGTTTGGCGAACAAAAATTTGAAGCCGATAATTTAATTACAAATGCAGCATACGGTGCGGGTCTCGGTGCGGTTACGGGCGGCGTTACCGGCGGTATTGTTGCAGGCAAAAACTTTAATAAAGGTGAAATTCCGGTTAATCCTAAAGGCAATAATCCTTTAGACGACGGTCCGGACGGTAAAATAAAACCCGAAGGTTCTTTGAAAACAGCATGTCAGGGCCTGTAGCTCAGGTGGTTAGAGCGCACGCCTGATAAGCGTGAGGTCGAAAGTTCAAGTCTTTCCAGGCCCACCATTATCGGGGGCGTAGC
>CASFZT010000105.1 GCA_949299215.1 uncultured Ruminococcus sp. | reverse complement strand
CCTTATTTTCCTTTGGCTTGCATATTAGGAGCAGTTTTATTCTGAGGATATAATTGTACGGAAATGCTAATTTTCAAAAAACCAGTGCCACACCTCAATTTTAAATGTGAAATTTTTATGAAAATTTTGGAGTTATCTCCACCCACTACCTGTTTCAAAAATGATACAGCGGATTAATTTTTTTCAGAATTTATGCAGAAAATCAAAACCAATCCCTATTACTCCACCGCTATATCATAGCTTGGAAATGGCTTGGTTACGCAGTTTTCTTGGAATTTTAGGGTTGACAAAAATCGAATAATGTTGTAAAATAGAAAACGTAGCAGAACGAGTGTTCTTGCATTTTGCACTCTATCAAGAGTAGCGTATATATTGTGCTGTGCATTTTTGCTCAGGCTGTCGGTTGTAATCTTATCAGCCGAATGATAACGGAGATTTAAAGCCGTTACACTAACATAACAATCGAATAAGTCTTGACTCTTCAGAAAAAGCTGTTGGGTCTGGCTTGTTGTAGTTATGTGAGTGTAGCGGCTTTTCGTTTTGCCTGAAAAGGCTGATGTATCGTTTCGGGATATACCGATGGTGAACGGATTGTTCACCGTTCAGATCACCCGCCCTAATTCAGGGCGCCGGTTAAAGAGAAAGCACACACATACCGTTTCAGGGTGAGTTCTGGGAATGATTTCTTATGCCGTCGTGAATTGCGACTCCATAGACATAAACCACCGTCGCAGATTGCGACGGTGGTTTATGAAAAATCAGAGATAAAGGGAGCGGTGTTTTACCGCATCCTTTGAAAAGGGTGGACGATTCGGACCCCCCCTTGCAGTGGATTCAAGGAGTCATCATTTAGATGACCCCTGACAGATAAAATGAGTTTTAACGAAACGCTAAAACTCAGAAATTTTTATAAAAGCGTATCGCTTTGAAAATAAATCTTTGAAAAAATGTTCAAGCTCGCTGCGCTTCGCAAAGTTGACAGCAAGCATCGCCTGTGTATAGACACGGCACGATTTTATAAAAATCGGTATGCTCGCTCTCTGTCACCTCGGTTGAGAGCAAGCATATGACTTGTGGCTACACTCGGCTTTTTTTCGAAAAATTCTGAAAAATAAAAGCTTACCCTCAACCTCATTCAGTTGAGAGCAAGCATCGCCGTTGTAGCTACATCGTCACTTTTTTGCGTGTTATGCTTTCTGCAACTTCGTTGACAGCAAGCATAGCGATTGTCTTTACACTGTCTGATTTTCTCTGAAAAACGTCAGTGCAGACAAACGCAAAAAACTTGTTGGGAGAACCCAAACCCCTTGAATGGAAATCGGCAATTCTGCCGATGAAATATTTTTGAAAAAACAAATTTACAGGAGGAATTATTATGCCAAAGAGAACGAGAGATATTCTGCTCAGATTTTTCGTAACAGCCAAAGAGAAGGCGGCAATTCAGAAACGAATGGAGCTTGTCGGACTGAAAAATATGTCTACTTATCTTCGGAAAATTGCAACGGACGGTTATCTGCTGAATGTTGATTTAAGCTGTTTCGATAAAATGCTGGAGGACATTCACGGCGTTTCCAAGAACATCAATCAGATTGCCAAGCGTATCAATGCGACGAATAATATCTACGCCGAAGATATGCAGGAACTCAAAAATAATCAGGAGAAAATCTGGGAGCTTCTTCGGGAGATATATTCTCAGCTTCCGTAAAAAATCACAGAGAAAGGACGGGATAAAATTATGATTTTCATATTTTTAAAAGGAAGGAGGCTTGCCTATATGCAAAAGGATATCACTTCTGCAACCGAATACAAAATCGGTAATACGACATATATTGTGAACCTCGTGTTCAATAAAAACACAAGTGAGAATATCTCCGACATAGTAAAGCGTTTGATAGAGCGTGATATCAAAAAACAAGCGGCATAACCGTTATACGACTCTATGAAAATTTCATCGTTTTAAAGTATTGATATTTTATGACAGTTATGGTATAATGTAATCACATTAGCCGCCGTAATTGTCGGAAAGGAATGGTTATGTTTACAGACAAGATTACGGCTCTTTATTGTCGCTTGAGCAACGACGATGATTTACAGGGTGAGAGTAATTCAATCACCAATCAGAAAGCAATTTTGAAGAAATATGCTGATGATAACGGACTCGGAAACACACAGTTCTATGTTGATGACGGTTTCAGCGGAACAAATTTCAATCGTCCTGATTTTATGAGAATGATGGAAGATGTGAAGTCGGGCAAGATAGGAACTATCATTACAAAGGATTTATCTCGTTTCGGCAGAGATTATCTGATGACAGGTCAGTATATTGAAATGGTGCTTCCCGACTACGATGTTCGGTATATCGCAATCAATGACAACGTTGACACTCTGCGTAGTGAAAACGAAATGATGGTTTTCAAGAATGTGTTTAACGACTGGTACGCTCGTGACTGCTCAAAGAAGATTAAAGCAGTTTTCAAGGCGAAAGGTCAATCAGGTAAGCCACTTGGTAAACCGCCGTATGGTTACAAGAAAAGCGAAACTGATAAGAATGTGTGGAATGTTGATGATGAAGCTGCTGAGGTTGTAAGACGAGTATTCCAGATGTGTATTGACGGATACGGACCTTCACAGATAGCGAAAGCTCTGAGAAATGACAATATTCTTATTCCCACCGCTTATGAGCAGTCCAAGGGCAAGGGCGGAACACGTCCGTTCAGAAATCCGACTTATTGGGGCGAGCAGACTATCAATAAAATGCTTGACAGAATTGAATATGCAGGACACACCGCAAACTTCAAGACCAAAAAGAAGTCCTACAAAAACAAGAAAAAAATTGATAATCCAAAGTCCGAATGGCAGATTTTTGAGAATACTCACCCTGCAATTATTTCACAGCACGACTTTGATTTAGTGCAGGAGCTTCGCAAGAACAAACGTAGAATTCAGAAATGTGAGGAAGTCAATCCTTTTTCGGGAATGGTATACTGTGCTGATTGTGGCAAGAAAATGTATTTGTGCAGAGCAAAAAGCATTAATACTGACCAAGAACACTTAAAATGTGGCACCTATGCAAAACGCAAGGACGAGTGTTCAGCGCATTTTATCCGCACTGTTGTTCTTGAAGAACTTGTGCTAAGTGAACTGAGAAAGATTACGACCTATGTCAGAGAACACGAGGAAGAATTCGTTGAGCTTGCAATGCAGAATTCAATACAAAAGCAGTCCGCTGAACTGAAAGCGGCAAAGAAAAGACTTGTCCAATCAGAAAAGCGAGTTTCTGAACTGGACAAGCTGTTTACAAGGCTTTATGAAGATAATGTTTCTGGTAAGATTTCTGATGAGCGCTTTAAGATGATGTCGAAGAACTATGAAGCTGAGCAGAAGGAACTCCGACAGATTATTCCTGAACTATCTCAGTTTATTGAAGCAAGTGAGCAGAAGAATGCTGACACTGCTCAGTTTATTGGGATTGTATGCAAGTATTCCGAAATCCCAAAGCTCACTCCTGAAATTATGCACGAATTCATTGAAAAGATTGTCGTATATGCACCTGACAAGTCAAACGGACACAGAACACAGCAGATTGACATCTGCTTCCGCTTTAATGTTATGACAGCAACGATTACTGCTGACAGTATGGTTTACGACAAAAAGAGAAAGGCTGCGTAGGATTTTCCTACACAACCTTTCGTACATACGATAAAACTTCTTTATCGACCGCCCCTTAAGGAGGCGGGGGATATATTCAGTTTCAGTTGGGGTTCAATCCCCAACTGAAACTTTATCGCAGCTTCGCTGCGGCTTGCCACGTTGAATGACGGGGCAAGCCCCTTATTGAAAATAATTTGACTGCACTTTTGCTTTGCGCAAGGGTGCAGTTTTTTACATGTGTTTTTTGTCAGAATTTGTCGGATATTTTTTATTGACAAATATTGCAAAAAGTAGTATTATTATATTTGGAAATATTAGGATAAAAAGCAAAGGATTGGTAGATTTATGATATGTCCCAGATGTAAAAAAGTGTATTCAAAGCATATGAAGTATTGCATAAGCTGTGGAACGGAGCTTGTGGAGTCGGACGAAAATGTTATTTCGGTGGAAAGGGAGATAGTGCAAAGCGGAGGCTTTGACGGTATATTTGACGATATTCCGCCTATGCCGGCAAATGCGGATTACGGAAATGCAGGCGGTTTTGTGCGAGAGATAAGTATGTCGGCGGCAGAGGACAAGCATAGCCTGCCGCAGAGCTGTATGGAGAAGAAAGGCAGGGTATTTATTGTGCTGTTGAAAAACACGGCGGCGGTACTGATGTCTGTTGTTCTGATGACAGCAGTGATTGCGGCGTCAATGTCTGCGGCAGGACGTGCGCTGACGGAAGAACGGAATATTGCAAAGGGAGTTGAGGGTATGGATTTGCTCAGTCTGCCGATTTCTGGATTTTTGCAGACGGAAGGTTATGATATTCCGGAGGACGCCACGATAGAAGAAGCAATAACCGTTATGACCGCAGGCTCGGGCGTGAACAGTGGAAATATACGGACTATTTATGAAAATTCGGACGTGGAGAGCTTTATAACAGCCATTGCCGCTGATTACGGAGAATATATCCGAAGCGGAAAAGTGCCCGATAAGATAACTGCAGAGATGGTAAAGGATCTTTTCAGCGAAAATCTTTCCGTTATAAACAAAAGCACGGGATATATACTTGTTGAAGAGGATATACAGCTTGCATACAGCGAAATAGAGCGTTCTGCCGAGCTGTTTGACAGCATATATCTTATAGATATGCAAAGTGAGAGTGTAAGATTATTCAGAGCGTTTATATCAACACCGATGCTTGCAGCGTTTGCGGCGGCAGGTATAGGTGCGGCGGCGGTTATTGCGGCACTGCTTAAGAATGGAACGAGAACTGCAAAATATATAGCGGTTCCGCTTATTGCCGGAGGACTTGTGATACTTGCGGTGACGTTTATGTTTTCAATGCAGATAGGATTTTTCGGTACGGCGGATGTTGTGACTTCCGAGGTCATGAAGGGAATGTCTGCGGCGGTTTCGGATATTTTGTACAAAGCAGGCGGAGGTGCGGTGTTTATTGGTGCTCTGCTTATTATATGGTCGGCGACAGTAAAGAGGGTAAAAGCGGTGTGATGCTTTGAGGACGGAGGTTTTCCGTCCTTTTTATTTTGCATTAAATATATGTATGGCAATACCGTGCAAGCTCTGTGCGGTATTGCCGTATGTTCCAATATTTTCATTTGACTTAATTAAATAATTGTGATATAATAATTACAAGTATCACAGTAATTATTTGCCAATTTATTACAAAAGTTTTGTCACTGAGCACAACGGCAGGAAGTTTATCGGAAACAGACACTTTATATATGTAGGAAATTGAGGCGGCTTTCATATAAGCGGCGATTTTTATGCTGATACCGAATTTATATAGGAGGAACTGCACTTTGAAAAACCAATTACTTCAAAAGCTGAAAGAAGCCGTACCGTCCGTTATGCCTGTAACGATAATCGTGCTTATTTTATGCTTTACAATTGTAGACGCATCACCACAATTTATCGTTTTATTTCTTATAGGAGCAGTTCTGCTTATGGCAGGAATGATCTTCTTCACGCTCGGCGCCGATGTATCAATGATGAAGATCGGTGAAACTATCGGTTCAAGGATCACAAAATCACGAAAAGTGCTGTTTATTGCAATTGTTTGCTTTACCTTGGGTGTTATTATTACGGTCGCAGAACCCGATCTGCGTGTTCTTGCGGATACCGTGCCTATTGTTGAGAATGCTGTCCTTATATGGTCAGTTGCAATTGGCGTGGGAATATTTCTTGTAGTATCTTTTTTCAGAGTTTATTTACAGATCAAGCTTTCGTATATACTTATTGTAATGTACATAATTGTATTCGGACTTGCACTTTCTCCGCTTATCCCGAATGATTTTGTTGCCGTAGCCTTTGATTCGGGCGGCGTTACAACAGGCCCCATCACAGTTCCGTTTATAATGGCACTTGGCGTCGGTCTTGCGTCAGTGCGAGGTGATAAGACTACACAGGAGGACAGCTTCGGTCTTGTGGCACTTTGCTCTATAGGGCCCATACTTACGGTGCTTCTGCTCGGTGCGGCGGCTATGATTGTCGTTGCGCGGAAAAGGACTGTAAAGAAGTAAAGTAAGGCAGCGGCGGGGTGTTTGCACGGCTGTGCAGGCACCCCCTTGTATACAAGGACGATTGCAAAACAGAGTAACTGGGAGAAAGTCATAAATTCGTCTTATGTTTGAAATCACGGAAATTAAATGCGAATACAGCACCAATCCGATCGGCATTGCGAATGCGCATCCGCGCTTGTTTTGGAAACTCGCGTCGGACGGCGCCGTGCAGACCTATTTCTC
>CASFZT010000104.1 GCA_949299215.1 uncultured Ruminococcus sp. | reverse complement strand
GTTCTGCTCGGCAAGCATCTGCTGATATCTGTCCATAAGACCCTGCTTTTTCTTATTCTTATGCTTGATCTTGTCCTTTTCAACAAGCTTTGCAACATATTCCGGCGTATATACTTTATTAAGCACGATCTGCTGGATAAGCGAGAAGAACGAAGACGCTGCCCAGTAGAAACCGATAGCAGCCGGATAGCTGAATGCAATCCATACTGAGAAGACCGGCATGATGTAGAGCATGAGCGTCATGCTTGAATTTGCGGGATTGCCTGCCATATCCCCATTCATCTTCTTCTGACGTATCTGTGAATATATCGTCATGATAAGCTGGAACACACCCGAAAGCATAGCTATAACTATAAGTATAATAGCCGCAGCGTCCCACGTTTCCGGCTTGAATGTAGGCGTTTCGCTGAGGTCTGCAATGCCAAAAAGCGTGTTGCTTTCGTTGAACGCCATTACATCTTCCACAAAATCCGGATATGCCGAAAACTTTTCCGGGTGAGTCCTGACTGCTTTTAAGATGTACAGCTCCGGACGTGTTTCAAAGTATTTATCTCCGCCGTATTCCGGTATATTTCTTACAATATCTGTTACCTGCGTAATAACGTCCTTGCCTGCACGTACAATATGTGTTACGGGACGGTATACAACATCAAAAATACCGTAAAGAATGGGGAACTGGATAAACAAAGGCAGACAGGAAGCCATTGGATTGACGCCCTCTTCGGAATAAAGCTTCATAGTCTCCTCGTTATACTTTTCCTGGTTATTTCCGTACTGCTTTTTCAGTTTTTCAAGCTTCGGCTGCATGGCCTGCATAGCGGCAGTGGATTTCTGCTGCTTTACCGAAAGCGGAAAAAGTATCAGCTTGGTAATAAGCGCAAAGAGCACGATAGAAACGGGGTAATTCTTACACGCCATGTAGATAAGCCACATAATAAGGCCGAGAGGATAACCTATGATCTCACTGATAATTCCCATAAAACTTCCTTTCCGTATCCGTTTTCCGACGGATCTTCGCAAACATCTTAAAATTTATCGTTCTATAGACAAGAACGGCAGATAGAATTTCGTCAATCAAGAAAAGCGGCTGCAGGCGGACTTGCCGACCGGCAAATGAGCTTGACGCAGAGTGACGGAATTATATATAAAGTCCGACCGGACTATTTTTCTTGTTTATTTATCGCTCGCCGCCGCACGTTTTTCACGTTTTTCACGGCTTTTCATAGTATAGAGGTAAAACTCATCGGGAACATGGTCCACACCGCCAAGGCTGTACGGATTGCAGCGAAGCACACGCCACACTGCAAGTATCGTTCCTTTTATCACCCCGTGCTTTTGCAGAGCCTCAAGCGCATACGCCGAACAGGTGGGGTAATATTTACAGCATGGAGCCTTTAAAGGGGATATAAACTTCCTATAAAATTTTACTAAAAGTAATAAAATATAATTCATATTACAAGCAGTTTAAATATTTTAGGGCATTGCCGTCCTGTTCAATAAGGGGCTTGCCCCGTAATTATACATATACAGGCATTCAAGCTGTCACCGAGGTTCAGAGCCTGACGCTTTTACTGTGCCGCCTTTGCCGGTAAAGCTGCTGTTATTCTTGACCTTGCCTGTATTTTTGCAATTCTTAGGGTTTCTTTTCATTTCAGGTATCAGCTTTTTACGGAAGAATAAGCTTATATCGGTAGACTTTGCGCCGCCTGCCGCCGCCCTCGCAACAACGACAATATTGTAGCCGTGCGGAAATTCAGCCTCGTTTTCACGGTACGCTTGTCTTATGATACGCCTGCATCTGCTTCTGACAACGGCGTTTCCGGCTTTTTTACCGGTTGATATACCGAGCTTGTTCTTATCCGTACCATTTTTAGTAAAATACACAACACAATTTTTATCGCAAATAAACCTGCCTCTTTTAAAGAGGGCAAGAAAATCCTTGTTATTTTTCATTCTATCTGTATAAATCATATTATATAATACCCAAAGTATATTTTTAACATATTCTGCGTAAGTCAATTCTTGTACAATACGTATATATTCAATAAGGGACTTGCTCCGTCGTTCAATAAGGGGATTGCCCCGTCATTATACATAACAAATATTTATCGGTAAGTTATACATAAAGTATAGTCGCCTTGGGATAAAAGTATTCGATGCACGGATATATGTTCAAAAGACGCTCAAGCAGTGCATACTTAATAACCGAATAATACCTGCTTTTGCCGCCGCTAACAAGCGGCAGAGCAGACATTAAACAAAAAGACCACAAGAAGGCGCCGCCAAGCGAACAGCCTTAAACTGTGGTCTTATACTTCAGCTTCTGCACAAATCCGGCACAAAAGACAAACGGTCAGAGTGCCGCAAAAGGGCAGCTCAAACAAACTCTTCACGAAACGAAAAGAGCGTCACAATTAATAAGAAAGTCTTTTTCTGCCTCTTGCACGTCTTCTGGACAGTACCTTACGACCGTTTCTTGTAGACATTCTTTTCATAAAGCCATGCTCTTTTTTTCTGTGAAGCTTCTTAGGCTGATAAGTTCTTTTCATTTTATTCTCCTCCTTACAACAAATTTACACATCCGCACAGATGCGGTATTCATAAGAGTACAGATACCCTATCAATGTTATAGTATACTTCATTTAATGTGAAGATGTCAAGTCTTTTTTCAGATTTTTTTTTAAAGATATATATTTTCACAAGTTTTAACAGCCAAACGGCGGATTTTTAGGCAATAGCGTACATACGCAGTATCCGCAATATATAACTTAGGCAAGATGTCCCCCGCCTCTAAAGCGGCAGATCAGTATAAAAGAGCCGCCCGAAAGGACAGCTCTTTTTGACAAATATTTACCTAACCTCACATATCAGCTTTATAGCCGTGCGTTCTTCCTCGTCGATAACTACGTTTGCAAATGCAGGTATGCATATCATGTCTATTCCTATCGGTGCAAGATAACCTCTTGCTATTGCTATTGCTTTAATTGCCTGGTTAGCCGCCCCTGCGCCTACTGCCTGTACTTCAACAGAGCCCTGCTCTCTTATTACACTTGCTATTGCACCTGCAACCGAATTTGGTACAGATCTTGAAGATACCTTTAAAATTTCCATTTGTTTCGATCATCCCTTTCCGTGTTTTGCATTTTGTCGACGGTATGCAAAACCATTGCTTAAAAATTACATTTAAGCAAAAAAAACCTATCCTACTATTATGGTAACATCATTATATACTATATTAGAAAAAATTGCAATATTTAGATATTATATTTGTATAGTTACCTAATTAGTAAACGTTTAATATTGTATGCTTTGCCACATTTTTCATCAAATGAAACAACCACACCGTTTATAAATGCAGGCGCATCCGATTCGGAAAATCTCACCGGCGCATGAAACCTCTGCTTTTGTATTGCTATCTCGCTTTTTACGCCTAAAACGGACAGCTCCGCACCGCACATTCCGGCATCAGTTATATATGCCGTGTGTTTGCCGAGAATGATCTCGTCCGCAGTCTGCACATGAGTATGTGTGCCGAAAACTCCTGTCACTTTTCCAGTAAGATAATGCCCCAGCGTCTTTTTCTCACTTGTAGCCTCAGCATGAAAATCTATGAAGATATTCGGCGTATCTATACGTTCAAGAAGTCTGTCAATAACAGTAAACGGATTATCCAGCGACTCAAGATAAAGCGTACCTATAAGGTTTATCACTGCGATCTGCACACGCCCCATATCATAAATACATAAACCGTGTCCGACATTTCCTTCAGGATAATTTGCAGGACGAAGAAGAGCTTGACACTCGTCATAAAGCGGCATTATCTCCCTGCGCCTGAAGCAATGGTTTCCCGTCGTGATAATATCGGCACCCATTTTAAACAAAAACTCCGCCGAAGACGGGGTTATGCCGTTGCCGTCTGCGCTGTTCTCACCGTTGACAACGGTTATATCTATATCATATTCACGTTTTATACCGGGCAGCTTTGACGAAACAAACTCACAGCCGTGGCTGCCAACTATATCTCCCAAAAACAACAGGTTCATTTTTATGACCATGCTTCGTCAGAAGCATGTGTCCTCCTCTCTCTTGATGTTTTGAGCGGTTTTGCAAAGCGAAATTCGGACGGCAGTCCGAAAAGCACAAAACTCGCAGTTTGAAAACTTGTTTTCAAACTTTTGCTCCTTTTTTATTCAATAAGGGGCTTGCCCCGTCATTATAAAGCCTCAGCCGTGCCCGACATAAACAGCTTTTCCACCGCACATTTAAGCAGAGGAAACTTTTCGAGGTCGGGACTTTCATCATATATATCCTTTGCCGCAGACTGTGCGGCAGAAATAACCTCTCTGTCCGAAAGTGCGTCAAGTATTTTGGTTTCGGGAAGTCCGTGCTGACGTTCGCCGAAGAAATCCCCCGCACCTCGAAGCTCCAGATCATACTCAGATATTTTAAAGCCGTCCGTAGTTTCCGTCATAATTTTAAGACGTTTGCGTATATCGTCATTTACCGTGCCTGCAATAAGAATACAGTAGCTTTTGTACTTTCCCCTGCCGACACGTCCTCTCAGCTGATGAAGCTGCGAAAGACCGAAGCGCTCCGCATTTTCTATAAGGATAACCGCCGCATTAGGAACGTCCACGCCGACTTCAACTACCGTCGTTGCAACAAGAAGCTGTACCGTGCCGTCCTTAAAGCGTGCCATTGCATCGTCCTTTTCGGCAGCGGACATTTTTCCATGCAAAAGACCTATGGTATAACCCTTAAAATCATTCTCCGAAAGCCGTGCGGCATAATTCTCGGCGGCGGCAAGCTCATTTCCGCCGTCCTCTATCATCGGACATACGATATATGCCTGCCTGCCCTCGTCTATAAGCTTTTTCACAAAGCCGAATGCACGCTCACGCATCTTTGCAGTAACGGCATAAGTTTCAGTGACCTGCCTGCCCTTCGGAAGTTCGTTTAGTACGGATATATCCAGGTCACCGTAAATTATCATAGCAAGCGTTCTCGGGATAGGAGTTGCCGACATTACAAGACGGTGCGGATTATTTCCCTTTTCCGCAAGCTTTGCCCTTTGGTTAACGCCGAAGCGGTGCTGTTCGTCCATTATAACAAGTCCAAGGCTCTTAAACTCGGTCGTTTCGGATATAAGCGCATGAGTACCGGTTATGATATCAAACTCGCCGTCTGCTATCTGCTTGTTGAGAAGCTTTCTTTTTGCCGCAGGGATAGAGCCGGTAAGACAGCACACCCTTACGCCGAGCGGAGAAAGAAGCTCGTTCAAGGTTTTAAAATGCTGATTTGCAAGAATTTCAGTAGGCGCCATAAGTGCTGTCTGACAGTGATTGACATATGCAAAATACGCAGCAGCAGCCGCAACGGCGGTTTTTCCCGAGCCTACATCACCCTGTATAAGACGATTCATAGGATACCCTCTGCACATATCCCCGGTAATTTCCTTTATGGCGGTTATCTGCGCATTTGTAAGCGTAAACGGCAGGGAAAGCGCAAATTTGTTAAGCTGATCTCTGTTCGGAGTCATGGGATAACCTGCTTCCGTTCTGCTGCGGTATTTCATCATAAGCATACCCAACTGCAAGAAAAGCAATTCATCAAAAGCAAGCCTTTTTTTGGAAAGTGCCGCCGCCTGCGCATCGGACGGAAAATGTATATTCCGCATAGAATACTCATATGCGGCAAGAGAATAATTCTGCCGTATAAAATTCGGCACGGGATCGATAAAAGCAGAGCTGTCTATATTTTCAAGAGCAGTTTTTATATTTGCACGTATCATATTTGCGGTAATGCCCTCGGTAAGCCTGTAAACGGGCTTTTGCAAACAGGGTGCGTCGGCGGCAACAAATTGCGGCGTATTCATTTCCTTGCGAATGAAATTGCCTGATACCTTTCCGCAGAAGATATATTCTCTGCCAAGCTCTATTTCATTATAGACATACTGATTATTATAGTATATAAGAGTAAGCCTGTCGCCGCAGCCGTCCTCTGCAATTATTTTATAGAGAACAAGGCCCTGACGTATTCTTGCGGCAGGCATTTTCTGTATTATAAGTGCTTTTATAACGGCGTGGTCGTTTATGGGTGCTTCAGCAATACTGACGGGCATTGAGAAGTCAATATAGCTTTTCGGAAAATGCTCCAGCAATTCACCTATTGTGGTTATACCTAACTTTTTATAATTTTCAGCACGTTTTGCACCAACGCCGCCAAGCCTTGTTATCGGTGAATTCATATCCATAATTCAATTCTCCGTAAAATTATAGCGGTCAAATAAACTGACCGCTCAGCTTGTCGAAAAAGTAAATCTGCAACACGCTTTCTTACGATACACACAAACCCTCACAGCCTTTTATCCAATATTTTTTAAATATTGGCGAGGTTTCCAAAG
>CASFZT010000103.1 GCA_949299215.1 uncultured Ruminococcus sp. | reverse complement strand
CAAACTGCCCCGTAAAGGATAATGAGATAATCCGTCCGATAGATGACCCGTATTCCGAAACGGGCGGAATTGCAGTTCTCAGAGGAAATTTGGCACCTGATTCATGTGTTGTAAAGAGATCGGCGGTAGCTCCCGAAATGCTCAGGCACAGCGGTCCTGCAAGAGTTTTTGACAGCGAGGAAGAAGCTATGGCTGCAATTACGGGCGGCGAAATAAAACCGGGAGATGTTGTGGTTATAAGATACGAAGGACCAAAGGGCGGTCCCGGAATGAGAGAAATGCTCAATCCGACATCCGCAATTATGGGAATGGGACTCGGAAGTGAAGTAGCACTTATTACGGACGGACGTTTCAGCGGCGCAACAAGAGGCGCTGCTATCGGACACGTTTGCCCCGAGGCTGCCGACGGCGGTATGATAGGCATTGTAAAGGACGGGGATATTATCTCTATTGATATTCCCGCCAATAAGATTACTCTTGAAGTCCCCGAGGAGGAAATTGCAAAACGTAAGGCAGAGTTTGTTCCGAAAACAAAGGAACTAAGCGGTTATCTGAAACGCTATGCAAAGCTTGTATCATCGGCTGCCGAGGGTGCAGTATTGAAATAAAGGGATTTGAATTATGGCTGAAAATGAAAAGAAAATGTCGGCAGGGAAGCTTGTCGGTATTATTATCTGTGTTTTATCTGCAGTTCTTGTCTGTGTTTTATGGGGAGTGGATATTTATCTGGGAGGTCGAATCAAAACCATTGATAAATGCTGTTCCGCTATTGTCCATAATAACTATGAAGAATATATAAGCTGCTTTTCGGAAAATACAAAAAAGCCTCCGACCTCCGAGAGTGAGTTTAATGAACTTCGGGCAGAATATATTAAACAATGGGGAGAGGATTTTCGCATTAAGGCGGATTTTGTCTCCGCAGATAATGGAAAAAAAGGATATGAAGTGACCGTTAAATTCACGGTGTATAATGACATTGATAACGAAAGCGAAATAAGCAGTATTTTGCTTGTTCGTGAGAGTGGAAAATGGCTTATATCAGAATAAAATCAAACCGGAGTGAAAGTCGAGTTTGTGTACTTTCACTCCGGCATATATTTTTATCAAAAAGGTCGGTCGTCAGGATTGGAACGTGTGCCGTATTCACCGGTCAGTGCGTTAAGTGAAACCATGTCTGCACTTTCTATTTCAAAATCAAACACCTGTAAGTTTTCTGCCATATGAGCAGGTGATACAGATTTGGGGAGAGGAAGAAATTCGTTCTGCAAACACCAGCGTATACTTAATTGAGACGGCGTTTTTCCGTATTTGGCGGATATTGCGGTTACCGCATCCGAGTCAAATACCATTCCTCTTGCAAGAGGACTATATGCTTCGAGAAGAATACCCTTGTTTTTGCAGTAGGTAACGGTCGCATCATCTGTGTCGCCGGGGCAAAGACGTATCTGGTTGACCGCAGGAATTATCTCCGCAGTTTCAAATAATGCGTCAAGATGATGAGGACAGAAGTTGCTGACGCCTATGGAACGTACCTTTCCGCTTCGCTTGAGATGTTCAAATGCATGCCATGTTTCGGCGTTTTTTTCTTTCCAGCAGCTTCGGAATTTAATGGGGTTAGGCCAGTGTATCAGATACAGATCAATGTAATCCGTGCCAAGCTTTTTCATAGATTCCTCACAGGCGGCGATAGTTTCGTCGTAGCCTCGAACGGCGTTCCACAGCTTGGTGGTTATGAAAATATTCTCTCTTTTTATACCGCTGCGGCGTATGCCTTCACCGACCTCCGCTTCGTTTTCATAAGCGGCGGCAGTGTCTATATGTACATAGCCTGCCCTGATAGCTTCGGTTACGGCGTCGGCTGCGGCAGAACCCTCTATCTGCCATGTTCCGAAACCGATGATAGGTATTTTATTGCCGTCAATTAACGTATATGTACTGTTTAGATTCATAGTAACAACTCCGATCCGAGGCAAAAAGCAAATGCTTTGCCATACAAAATTTACTTACATATTATATCATAATTGCACATTACTTTCAACAGCTTGGATGTATTTTTAGTTAAATATATATAAAACATACCTCTTTTTTGAAAAAAACGTCTTTTTTTTAGAAAAAAGCTTGACAAAGCATAAACTTTTTGATATAATAATAAAGTCACTTGGACATGGAGAAGTCGCCTAGCCCGGTTTATGGCGCACGACTGGAACTCGTGTATGTGTTGATAGCACATCGAGGGTTCGAATCCCTCCTTCTCCGCCACAATAAAAACCACGTGTTTACGCAGATTGCGCAGATACGTGGTTTTTATTTTATTACAATGACGAGGAAAGCCCCTTATTAAAAGCAAGCCGCCCGATAAAAAGGACGGCTTGCTTTTATTATTCCATGACAATTATCTCGAAGTAGTAGTTTCATCATGGTCGGCGTCACCCGGCAGAATATCTTCAACAATTTCCTCTGCACCTGTAACAGCATCATCAACAATATCCTCAGCACCGGTTACAACATCCTCTATCATGCCGTCGCCGTCCGTGTCACCGGAAACGATGCTTGTTGTTGTGGCATGAGTCGTTGTTGCGGCAGTGGTCTGCGATGTTGTTGTCTGATTTGTTTCGGTAACGTCTGTTGTTTCGTTATTTCCGCAGGCTGTCAGCATTACAGCCGACAGCGCTAGCATACTGATTGCCGATAATGCTTTTTTCATCGGATTTCCTTTCCCGCATAAGCTTTAACTTTACGTTCTGATTTCCGCCGAAACGGTTGTCTGCAAACCCCGATGCATAAACGGCAGTTTATTTTGTTTCCTTAATCATAGTATTCATATTCGGGTTTTGTGGATGTTCCTGAAAGGTAAACCTTTTCTGCCAATTCTGAATATTCATAAGGAACTGTATATAATTCGCCGTCAGCATAAATAGTATAGCACGGTTCTTCTGCAATATACCTCGAATAGCATACGGAATAAAGTTCCAAAGCCTCCTCCGACATTTTGGTTATATATTTTCCGTATTTAAGCATAGTGTCATACCCGGTTTCTTCATCCGTCATGCCGTTTTCTTTAGCCTCGTTCGCTGCAATTTTGTGTGAATTCCAATACATTGAATGTCCGATACCGTAGTAGGAAAGCTCAAGTCCTGTCAAAGCCTTGTAGTCCTCCGGCGAGAATATTACATAGCCTTCGTGATCAATTAACCGAACCGCTTCGTCGGTTTTTAAAGTATTGATCTCAGCTTCGGAGAAGAGATATCCGTTTTCGGAAAGCAGCTTCATTGTTTCGGGGAAATTCTCATTTACTCTTAACAGATAGCCGGTACCCACTGTAAGCATATACCTGCTTTTTGCCGTTGAACGGAAATATTGCTCGGCAGTAAGATTTCTTATATCGTTGCTGTAAGCGGCTGCCAGTTTTTCGTGAAATTCAGGCTTGATATCTGTAATTAAATTTGATTTTGAGGATAGGATCACTTCTATGTGAGTTTCGTCCGACCACTCCAAAATAAGATTTTTTGAAAAATCAGCAGCCTGAGCTTTATATTCCTCCGAAACATCAAGTGCCATAAGCTCATCAAGACATTCTACCGGCAGTCCGTGATAGGTTCTTGTCATTGTTGTACCGTTTTTCATTTCATAGTATATGCTGAAGGATGATGTTATATAATAATCCTCATACAGATTATATGGACTTATGTATGTACTGTCGTATGCGCTGTCCTTTGATTTATCATTAACTATGGCTTGATGGATATTTACTATTCTTTCTATATTTTCCGGTGATGTTATTTCATAGATGAAATTTTCGGAGGTGTTTTCCTTGTTCGGAGAGTTTAACGTGCCGGAAAAATTATTTGTGGTATAAATACCCTGCAAGCCGCTGTATCCGAGATATATCCTTTCAACATTATTTGCGTCCGGTACTTTTTTTGCAACACCGAAGAAGCCGGTTGAATCCGATACAAACATAAAACCGATAAATATTGCCACAACAGCTATGTACTGTACGATACATTTCCATATCTTCTTAAAGCCTCTGTTTGAGATGACGTAAAGCACAAAGTACGCAACAAACGGGATAATAACAGTGGATAAGTTTCCCGAACCTACGATCTCTTTTACAAGTATCATCAGACACAATGCCGTACATATCATGCAGAAATGGAACATACCTCTGTAAATGAATGGCTTTGATACCTGCTCGGCTTTTCTGCGCTTGTAGAGCTGATATGCGATAACAAAATATATTGCCGTAAATATAATGTAGCCTATTGCCCATGGCAATGTATCAGGACATAAATTGAAAAGATCATTGCTGTTGTTTCCTATTGCCTCGGTATGATATACAAGGAAGATTATTCCGCCTAACGGTGCAATAAGAGTTTCTATAAAAAGAAGTATATGATCGTAGTTTGTGCCGTAAATCGTTTCGGAAGAAAAAATGTTTACATATATTAACAATACAACAAGCGGAATTGCCGCATTAACGATTATTGTATAAAGCACCGTTTCAAAAAGCGAGCCGCAGCAGCTTATCGTAAGCACAGTGACTGTATAAAGCATTATCATTGTAAGCAAGCCGGCTATATTTGCCGTCGCACAAAACTCGGCAAACTCACTGAAAAATGTGCAGTAATATTCATATGCGTTGATCGGGTCTGCTCCTATCATATAAGTATTTCCGTCAAATGTAAGATGTCCTATAAGGATAAGCGTCCAGGTGATAACATTTGAGATAAGAAACGGTCCTGCATAGGAAACCAGTCCCGAAATATAATCGGACAAAAATTTCTGCTTTTTTGTCATGGGATTGGACAGGTTCATATCCACATATGACTTATTGTACATATATTTGAAGTTTGAAAATGCTATAAATATTCCCGCAACGCCTGCAATTCCCGTTGTAAAAAGTGCAATTAGCACAAAAGCGTCATCAAAGTTTTTGTCTATGCCTGACGAAATATTAAACATTGCGCTTATTGCAAGACACGGTCCTGCAAGAAGGTGCATTATAAGAATGATAATTGAAATATAGCGGTTGTTTCTTACGTTTATTTTGCCATTATGCAGTGACGGGTTGAAATTAGTTTTCAGTGTTGGTGCCGTTGACGTCATATCCCATTCCCTCCATTTCATAAATAAATATTTCCTCAAGTGTAAGCGGTATCAGATCAAAGACGGTCGGTGATTTTGAATTGATACATTCCTTTATCTTTCCTTCGTCGCCCTTTACTATGAGATAGGTTATGCTTTGCACCTGTTCAAAATGCAGCAGGTCAAGCTCTGCAAAATCTTCCTTTTTAACGGGAGCATAAAATACCGCCTGTATTTTATGTATATTTCTGTGCAGGCTGTCAAGCTCGCAGTCAAAGATGATTTTTCCGTTATGCAGAAGTGCCGCACTGTCACATATCTCATTTATTTCCTTTAAATTATGTGAGGAAATAATAGTTGTGAGATTTCTGTCCAGCATTGCATCAACAAGCATATGTTTAACTATTATTCTCATTGCAGGGTCAAGTCCATCGAACGCTTCGTCAAGCAGCAGATAATCACAGCAGCTTGCAAGTCCCGTTATAACTACCGCCTGCCGCTTCATACCTTTGGAAAACTTATTCATACTTTTATCGATAGGAAGATTTATCTTTTTTCTTAATTTTTCGAAAATATCCTCCGAAAAATTCGGATAAAAGCCCTTATAATAATTTTTCAGCTCTTTTAATGTCATATTTCCGAACTGCACCGTTTCGTCATTTATAAAGAACACTCTCTGTTTTGCATTCGGTTTGTCATAAATGTCCTCTCCGTCAATTTTTATTGTGCCGTCCTCTGCGGAATATATTCCCGAAAGCAGACGAAGTATCGTTGATTTTCCTGCGCCGTTGGAGCCTAAAAGTCCGTATGCGGTGCCGCTTTCTATTTTAAGCGTAATATCGTTAAGCACAGGTACATCATCAAATTTTTTGGTAACGCCCGTTAACTCTATCATAATAATTCTCCCTTCCCTGACGTAATGTTATTTATTCTGTCGATAAGCTCCTGTTTGGTGATCCCTGCTTTTATCGCTTCGTTTACTGCAGAATCAAATCCAGTAAGCGCAAGATTTTTCAACATATCGGTTTGTACCTCTGCCACAAAGCTTCCTCTTCCTGCAAGAGAATATATAATTTTGTCATGTTCAAGCGTCTGAAAAGCCTTTGACACGGTATTCGGATTTACTCCCAGTAATTTTGCAAGTTCTCTTACACTTGGCAGTTTATCGTTCGGTTTCAGCTCTCCCTTTAGTATAAGTTCGGTTATCTTTTTGTAAAGCTGCTCATAGATCGGTGTACGGCTTTGCAGGTCAATACTAAACATATTGTCACTCCTTTCAAATAACTGCATTGATTGTACTATATACAATAATACAGTTATAACACATAAAATTACTTTTGTCAAGCGGTTTTTAAAAGTTATTTAAAAAAGTACT
>CASFZT010000102.1 GCA_949299215.1 uncultured Ruminococcus sp. | reverse complement strand
TTTTCCGTTTTTTCTTCTTTGACGCACACATTCCGTCAGAAGATATTCTATCTGACCGTTTATAGAACGAAAATCATCCTCTGCCCATCTTGCAAGTTCTTCATAAAGTGAGGCGGAGAGCCTGAGCGGGATTTGTTTTTTTGCCTGTGATTTGTCTTTATAAGCCATTTTCCGCCCACCTTTCTTATCATATTTCGGGAGATGAAGCCATCGCCCTGTTTATTCTTCTGTATGAGCTTACTGCTAAAACAACTACAATTCCCGTAATGACGCTTATAAACGAATAAAGTGCAAATTCCGAGATGACCTGCCTCTGATACATTGCAACAGGGATGTCAAGAACAGTGTGCAGAAAAACACATACCGGAAAAAGCCATGCCCTGCCATTTGTCCTTGCTGATTCAAAGACTATTACGGAGATAGCCGTGTGGAATGTCATTGCAATAATACGTTCCATAAATGCCAAAGCGGAGACAGATATAAAATATCCCGGTTTCGGTACATTAAGCTGTGAACGCAAAATATCCTCAGTTTCGGCATTTCCGACCGACAAAAACGAAATGACAGCGTCCGTTCCAAGTTGATTTATCATGATAAAGACAACGGCATTTGCAAGCAATGTGATCCCTGTAAGCAAAATTGCTTCAGTTCCGCCGTGACCCAAGCCGTACATAACGGAGTCTTTTGGATCAGTACATTTTCTCATAACCGTTTTAAATGCAATAAAACGTCCCGTTTCCTCAAAGATTCCCGCAGCAAAAGCACCGTAAAATACATAAGCAACGGTATTATTCATAACAACGGGCAGCATGAAAACATGAAGTATCTGCTCAAGAACAAGAGCAAAGACAATAAATACTGCTCCGCCTATAAAAAACAAGGATATTTTAATATCCTTGTTTTTCTTTTTATATATTATCATTGCCGCTATTGGAACAATAATGCAGAGCAAGCCGCATATTATCATTGCCGTAGCAGAGCCTGTTGATATCATAATATCACCTCACGGATCATCAATAAATAGAACCACTGTTTACAATAGGCTGAGCGTCTTTATTTCCGCAGAGGACTACAAGCAGGTTGGAAACCATAGCCGCCTTGCGTTCTTCATCAAGCTTTACCGTATTTTTTTCACTAAGACGTTCAAGCGCCATTTCTACCATACCAACAGCACCGTCAACAATAAGCTTTCTTGCATCGACAACAGCCGCCGCCTGCTGACGCTGCAGCATTGCCGCAGCAATTTCCGGAGCATATGCAAGGTATGTAATTCTTGCTTCAATAATTTCAAGACCCGCTATTTTTACCTTTTCCTGAATTTCGTTCTTGATACGGTTGGCGACAATATCGCTTGAGCCTCGCAAGCTACCGTCATCTGCTACGCCATCGCCGGTTGTGTCTACATTTTCGGCTGTATCGTAAGGATAAATGCGCACTATATTTCGGAGTGCAGCATCGCATTGAAGCGAGAGAAATTCCTTATAGTTATCAACTTCAAAAACCGCTTTTGAAGTATTAACGACACGCCATGTTACTGCAATTGCAATTTCAACGGGATTTCCGAGGCAATCATTGATCTTTTGCTTGCTGTTGCTCAGCGTCATAACTTTAAGTGATATTTTCTTTGATGGAGTTACCGTCGCCTGCTGTGAAGCAACAAGGGATACGGTGTTTACATCATTGCTTTGACCGAGAGTTGTTGCGGCAGCCGGATTTATTGCTGTGCAGAACGGATTTACAAAATAAAATCCGTCACCCTTGATGGTTCCGTAATATTTACCGAACAAAGTAAGCACAAGTGCCTCCTGCGGCTTAAGTATTTTAAGACCGGAATAGAAAACAAATCCTAAAACAAACCATATCAGTGAAATGACAAGAAGCGGGAGCATTTCGTAAACAAGTGACAGTACAAATGCAGCAACGGAAAGTGCCAAGTGAAATATAATAAGTGATAACATTACGGTCATACCGTTTTTGTTTGTAATAAGTTTTTCTTCCATAAAAAGCCACCCTTCCAATTATTTTGATATTAAAATGATATCATACAAATATCTTTTTGTCAATAGAGAAATGCATAATTTTTTTCTTTTTAGCTCCCTTTGCTAAAAGTGCACAGAAAAAAGATAATAAATTTTATAAGTTTTTCTCAAAAGCGTCTTGATATAAAACGTTTAATGTGGTACAATGTGTTTAATGGCGTGCTATTGTCCGCCAAAACATTATTTAAGTGAGGTTAGATAAATGAAGTACGGTTTTTACGATGACGCAAACAAAGAGTATGTCATTACTTCCCCAAAAACTCCATATCCATGGATCAACTATCTCGGAACACAGGACTTTTTTGCTCTGATTTCCAACACAGCAGGCGGCTACCATTTCTACAAGGACGCTCGTCTTGCAAGAATTACACGTTACCGTTACAACAACGTTCCCGTTGACGCAGGCGGACGTTATTTCTACATAAATGATAACGGCACGATATGGAATCCCGGCTGGTCACCCGTAAAAACAGAGCTTGATTCCTACGAATGCCGTCACGGTATGGGATATACCAAGATATCCGGCAAGAAAAACGATCTTTCTGCACAGATCACTTTTTTCGTTCCCCAGAATTTTACGGGCGAGATACAGAAGCTCGTTCTTAAAAACGAAGGCACTGCTCCCAAGACCTTCAAGCTCTTCTCATTCATTGAATGGTGTCTTTGGGACGCAAACGACGACAGCACAAACTTCCAGCGCAACTTCAATACGGGTGAAGTGGAGATCGAAAAGAACGGCGCTGTTATTTATCATAAGACCGAATATAAGGAAAGACGCAATCACTTTGCTTTCTATGCAGTAAATGATTCCGTTGACGGATACGATACAGACCGTGAGACATTCATGGGCAGCATTTACAATGACTTCCATAATCCTCAGACAGTTCTCGACGGTGCTCCCAAGAACTCCGTTGCAGACGGCTGGTCACCCGTTGCTTCTCATTATAAAGAGATCACTCTTGCGGCAGGCGAGGAAAAAACTCTCATTTATATGCTCGGATATGTTGAAAATCCTTATGATGAAAAATTTAATGCAGACGGCTCTATGAACAAGTCAAGAGCATATGCAATGATGGAAAAATACAACACAGTTGAAAAAGTTGACGCTGCTTTTGCAGAGCTTGCAAAAACGTGGGAGAACCTCCTTGCAAGATACAACGTTCGTTCTTCCGACGAAAAGCTTAACAGACAGGTCAATATCTGGAATCAGTATCAGTGTATGGTCACATTCAACCTTTCACGTTCCGCTTCTTATTTTGAAAGCGGTATAGGCAGAGGTATGGGCTTCCGTGATTCAAATCAGGATATCCTCGGCTTTGTTCATCAGATACCGGAACGTGCAAGAGAAAGAATTCTCGATATTGCAGCTACACAGCTTGAGGACGGCGGCAACTACCATCAGTATCAGCCTCTTACAAAGAAGGGCAACGATGCTGCCGGCACAAACTTTAATGACGATCCGCTCTGGATGATACTTTCCACGGCAGCATATATCAAGGAAACGGGCGATTACTCAATTCTTGAAGAACAGGTGCCCTATAAGAATGATGAAAGCCTTGCACAGCCTATGCTCGACCACCTCAAAAGAAGCTTCTATCATGTAGTAAACAATAAAGGACCTCACGGACTTCCTCTTTCCGGACGTGCAGACTGGAATGACTGCCTTAATCTTAACTGCTTCTCAAGAGTTCCCGGTGAAAGCTTCCAGAATACAGCAAGCAATATTGCAAAGGAAGTAAATCCCGAAACAGGAGAGCCTCTTAATGAAGAAACAGCAGAATCACTTATGATTGCAGGTATGTTCACATATATCGGACCCGAATATGTAACTCTCTGCCGCAAGATGGGCAAAACAGCAGACGCAGACGCAGCTCAGGCTGAGATCGACAAGATGAAGGAAGCTATCATCGAATACGGCTGGGACGGTGACTGGTTTATCCGTGCATATGATGCATACGGCAAGAAAGTCGGCTCTAAGGAAAACGAAGAAGGCAAGATCTTTATCGAACCGCAGGGCTTCTGCATCATGTCCGATATCGGAGGCAAGGAATTTACAGAAAAAACCATTGCAAGCATCGATAAATACCTCGGCACAAAGCATGGTCTTGTTCTTAACAATCCTGCTTTCACAAGATATATCGTAGAATACGGCGAAATTTCCACATATCCGGGCGGATATAAGGAAAATGCAGGTATCTTTTGTCATAACAATGCTTGGATCATGTGTGCTGTTGCTTATGCAGGCATGGGTGATAAGGCATTCGATTACTACACAAGAATTGCTCCCGCATATCAGGAAGACGAGCAGCTACACCGCACAGAGCCGTATGTATATGCTCAGATGATTGCAGGTAAGGACGCTAAACGTTTTGGCGAAGCAAAGAACAGTTGGCTCACAGGTACCGCAGCATGGAACTTTGTGGCTATTTCTCAGTACATTCTCGGTATTATTCCCGATTATGACGGACTCAAGATCGACCCATCCATTCCTAAGGCATGGGACGGATATGAAGTAAGCCGTCTGTTCAGAGGCGCAGTTTACAACATCAAGATTGAAAACCCGAACCACGTTTCAAAGGGTATTAAGTCCATCACAGTTGATGGAAAGGCTATTGAAGGCAATATTCTTCCCGTATTCGCAGATGGAACACATGAAGTTGTAGCAATTATGGGCTAAAATTTAACATAACAAGCTTGAAGCAGTATTTTTAAGATACTGCCTCATTCTGTAATATACAAAACCCCTCCCGATTTATTACGATCGGGAGGGGTTTTGTATATTCGGACTTTTATTCAAATGCGCTGCCCAACATCACTACAGCTTCAGATTTTCCGACAGTTCTCTTGCACTCTCGGCATTTATTTCAAGTGTATTTTCCACCGTGCCATCATCTTGCGTTCTGTTGCAGGTTATCATATTGGTAAGGAACACGCTGTTTACTTTGCCGTGTTTTTTCACTTTCCTATACGCACAATGCTTATTTTCCGTTTCCATAAACACACCTCCGCCAAGCTTTTTACAGGTACGTTTTCAGCCTGTCAATATAATGCTGTTCCTTGGAAAGAAGTTCCTTTGCCTGAACGGTAAGCTTCGGCGAGATGTTTTGGGCACTGTTTAAAGCATGGTTTATCTTGATTATTCCCATATTTGTACCCTGTACAAGCATTTCCGCAAGATGCTCTGTGGAATTATCCGATGCTGCTTTCAATTTCACCGTCATGGCTGTCATAGCCTTTGCAGCAGGCGAAACACGCTTGCAGTTCAGATTCAGATTGGATATCTGACGGCTCACACTGTTTGCCCTATCGGAATATTCATTAAGCTGACGGCGCAGTTCATTTTTAAGCGACGGGTCTTTTACCTGAGAATAAATGCTGTGTATTGCCGTTGTTCCCATTTCCGCATTCTGCATAATTGCCGACAGAACCTTTTCACGATCATTCATAGATACGACCGTCCTTTCCGAGCCATGCATATTTAAAGATACACTTAAGGCAATACCGCACAAAGCCCGCATGACGGCTTTGCACGAAATCTGCTTGCAGATTTTACGTCATATCGCACAAAAAATCTGACTTCGCATCTTTCGCACAAGCTCTGTGCGGTATTGCCTTAAATTTTCGTGTATCTTTAATATTATATCCGCCGATAAGAAAAATATTTAAGGTATATATATTGTAAAAAAACAAAAATTGTTGTATAATTTATATCAATATTTTTTGAAAGGATGATTTTGTTTCTATATGAAAAAAAAGGAAAAATTTATTGTTCGTGCATTTAAGGGTATCGGCTACTCGCTCATAGGTGAGCTGCTTTGTCTTGTATGTGTATCGGCGCTCATTGTACCGGTCAGGAGTTTATTCATTATGAAGATAATTCTTGCTCTTGCGGCATTATTCATCACACTCGGACTTTACTTCAACTGGGCGTACAATGCTGCACGCCGTGACAGGGACATGGTAAAATTCCGAAATATGCCCTATGACAAATATATGCCTGTAAAAATGGCAGCTGTCGGACCTGTTTTAAGCTACATTTGTCTTATTATCCTGATTTTATCATACTGCGGAATAATACCCGACATTTTCAATTTCTATCTTCTTGCAAACATATATATTCTGCCCTTCGTTGATGCATTTACAAGCGGAAGAACTCTTGAATATCTTACGATTCCCGGACTTCTCGGAATAATCCTGCTCGTTCTTACGCAGCCGGCAACTATAATCGCATCATACATTCTGACATACAAGGATGTTGACATTGTAAAGCTTATATTCTATAAAAAGCAATAATTATCAAACGCCGTATGAAATCTCATGACGGCGTTTGATTTTTGTGGGAATTTTTAAACACATAATGCAAATAATAATACCGATACTGCAACAACAGGACGGTAATTTACCATGAAAAAACCTCTCTCTGCCCTGCTCGGTGCTGCGGCAGGCTTTATTAACGGTCTTTTCGGTTCTGGCGGCGGCACAATATCCGTACCTCTTCTGGAAAAGTCGGGACTTGAAACAAAAAAATCACAC
>CASFZT010000101.1 GCA_949299215.1 uncultured Ruminococcus sp. | reverse complement strand
AAAATATCCGATGGCAGTATGTGCGGTAAAAGATATTATGCGTCTTGTGGGTGAAGGAAGGCTCATTCTTGCATTGAGGACGGATATTGGTCAGGATATTTTTGCCGGAATGTCAGAATATTTTCCAAAGGCGGAATATGTAAAAGTTGACTCCCTGACAGAAGGTCAGGCGTGTACCTGTCTGTTGGCAAAAGAGCTTATAAATAACGACGAACCGCTGTTTATCGGTGGCTGTGATAACGGAATGGCTGCCGACAAGGATAAGCTTGACGATGTGTTTGAGCATTCTGACGCCGTTATCTTTACATATCGTCATAATGACTGCGTTACGGAAAATCCGAATGCTTACGGTTGGGTCGTTACCGACGGCGGTACAAGAGCAACGGATATTTCCGTGAAAAAAGCGATCTCAGATGATCCGATGAACGATCATGCCATAGTGGCTTCGTTCCTTTTTAAGCATGGTAGAGATTTTGTCCGCTGCACCGAAAAAATGATAGCAGCCAATGACAGGATAAACGGCGAGTTTTATGTCGATAAGGTGATGAAATACTGCATTGACGAGGGTATGAATGTCGGTGTTTTTGAAATTGACAGATATATATGCTGGGGAACACCGCAGGATTATGAGAATTATGAAAAAACTATTGAATATTGGAAGAATTTCATTGACAGTAACGCATTTATCGCTCGGTAACGTTATTTTTCTTAAAAAATAGATTTTATTTAAGGGATGTATCATAATGACTGCTGTTGTAAATACAAAGAAAACAATATCGTACAAGGAGCTTATTCCGATAACGGCAATATTTATATTAAAAATAATACTTATGGGGCTTTTTTCTTCGGATTATCAGCAGAAGATGTTTGAACCGTTTATAACAGATTGGCTTAAAGGATTGCCGCAAGGAGAGTATGACCCGTATCAAGCGCATTTCAATGTGGGAGAAGACTACAACTTTCCGTATCCTGTCGGAATGCTTATTATTATGAGCATCGGAGCTTTTATAAATATGCAGTTTCCGTCGGCGCCGATGTTTTTACATAATGTGATATTCAAGTTTCCTCTGCTTGTTTTTGATCTGCTCGGTTATATTTTTCTGAAAAAGATGTATCCCAACAAGAATAATGCTTATTTATATATATATCTTTTATCTCCGATAATTTTATACAGCGTGTTTATGCACGGACAGCTTGATATTATCCCGATGGTACTTCTTTTCATTTCGCTATATTATATATCCGGTTCATATTCACATAAAAATTATATTTTTTCGGTGCTTTTTCTGGCGATGTCGATAACGACAAAGCTGCACATTGTTGCTGTAGTACCATTGATAATTATATACATATACAAAAGATATGGCTGCATGAAATCTTTGATATATACGCTCATATTGTGTATTTTGGATGGCTTGGCTCTGACTGTTTTCAATGACGTCGGATTTATAAAAGGCGTTGTTTTTAACAATGAGATAAATAATGCTTTTCTGGTAACATTTGAGTTTGGAGAGCTTAGCCTTTATTTGTCGCTGCTTGCTATAGGATTTATTTATCTGTATATATTGAATTTGAATCTGATAAACAAGGATCTGCTGTTTGCGCTATGCGGAATGATATTTGCGGTATTTCTTGCATTATGCTTTCCAATGCCGGCATGGTATGTTTGGGTCGTACCTTTTATAACAACATTTATGATAAATGTAAATCTTCGCAAGGATACATTTTTGCTGTATATCCTTTTGCAGGCGATTTATATATTGTATTTTATCTTTTTCCATGCAAGAGAAGGAGTATGCGACCTTTATTTCTGCGGTATTGACTGCAGTTTTTTGAAGATACATAATCCAATGCTTGTAAATATATTTTTTACAGTCCTTACTTGTGTATTGGTATGGACTATTTATACCATGCACAAATTTGGTATTGCAAATATGGGAATATACAGATTTCGTGACAAAAATTTTGTTATCGGCATCAGTGGTGACAGCGGAGCGGGTAAATCAACCATGCAGTATAAGCTGTGTTCGCTTTTTCCGCAGAATTATCTTCTCGTAATTGAAGGAGATGGAGATCACAAGTGGGAACGCGGTGATGAAAACTGGAATGAATATACTCATCTTGATCCAAAGTCAAATTTTCTTTATCGTCAGGCACAGGATATACATAAGTTGAAAAACGGTGAATCCGTTCGCAGAGTAAACTACGATCATTCCACAGGCAAGTTTACAAAAGAAGAGATCGTTATGCCGAAAAAATTTATCTCCATAAGCGGATTGCATACGCTCTATCTTCCTCAGCTCAGAGAAAATCTTGATTTGAAGATATTTATGGACGCAGATGAAGAGCTTCGCTGTATCTGGAAAATAAACCGTGATTCGACCGCTAGGGGTAAGAGTGAGGACGCCGTAAGAAACAGCATAAAGGAACGATATGACGATTCGCAAAAATTTATCAGACCGCAGAAGGAATATGCTGATATAATCTTTCGATATGTTCTTGAAAGCAAAGATTCCGTTCGTATCGGTATGCGAATAATGATAAATACTCAGGTGGATATAGGCGATATTATAGAAAGCCTGCACGAGTTTGGAGTGAATATTGAATATTCATTCTCCGAAGATTTTCGTTATCAGATAGTAGAGTATCATCCTGCTGCCGACGGTAAGGAAATCGATATCGATTTTAAGACACTGTATTATAATACCGTTGAATTTAATTATGAGATAATAGGAACAAATTTTGATGTTGAGGATACGATTGACGGTATACAAAAACTGATATTAATGCGTACGATAAGCGAAAAGATGAGGTTTTCATAATATGAAGGCTGTGATATTTGATATTGACGATACGTTGTATCCTTATGACGTGTGCGACAAAGCGGGTATGAGATCTTTGTATGATACATTTTGCGGATATGCGAATATATCATCATATGAGGAATTTGAATTATTGACTGCACAGGCTAAGAAAGCTGTAAAATCACGCACGGAAAATACCGCTGCAAGTCATAACAGAATGTTGTATGTTCAAACAATGTGCGAGCTTAAGGGGATATTTTCTCCTGAAAAATGCATACGGCTGTATGACAGCTATTGGAATATTTTTCTTGATAATATGCGGCTCTTTGTCGGTGCCGCAGAGCTTCTTGAGGAGCTTTAGGCTAAGAAAATAAGTATTGGATTTTGTACTGATCTGACTGCGCATATCCAGATGAGAAAGCTTGTCAGACTTGAAATATCACATATTCCGGACGCCGTAGTCACAAGTGAGGAATGTGGACATGAAAAGCCTCATGAAATTATGTTCCTTACAATACTTGATAAGCTGAAAACTGCACCATGTGATACGGTAATGGTAGGCGACAGCATTGAAAAGGATATAGTCGGTGCAATAAACTGCGGAATATATCCTGTGCTTTTCGGAAAAAAGTCCGATAAATATACATATGCGACGGATTATAAAATTCTGCGTGAAATTCTGGAAGGGATATGTCAATGAATGATTTATTAAAAAAATTCAGTGTAAAGGAATGTGCTAAGTTTTTGGTGGGCGGAGGAAGCGCTGTATTAACGGATTTTTTTGTCTATCATATGCTGATGTTTCTTGGAGTCGGCATAGATATTTCAAAGCTTATCTCATATGTCGCAGGAGCGGCGGTTGGATTTGTTATAAATAAGCTATGGACGTTTCAATGCCGTAAATTCAAAGGCTCGGAGATATTCAGATACATAGTTCTTTATATTTTTTCCGCCATTATCAATTCATGCGTAAACAGGCTGGTGCTTTGGATGTTTAATATATCCCTGCTTGCATTTCTTGCCGCAACGGCAGTAAGCACGGTGATAAATTTTCTCGGTCAGAAATTCTGGGTGTTTAACAAGAATAAGTCGGACGGTACAACGTCCGAGGAAATATAATATAAGGAGAAATGACTGTGTTGTTTTCTGTAGTTATTCCATGCTATAACGAAGAACAAAATATTCCGCTGATCTTAAGCAGATTTTCTGAGGCTGTCGGAGAGCGTAAGGATATTGAGGTGATTCTTGTGGAGAACGGCTCTGCGGATAATTCGGCAGAGGTGATGGATAAACTGCTCCCGGAATATAGCTTTGCACGCAAGGTCACCGTAAAGGTGAATCAGGGTTATGGATATGGTATTCTGAGCGGACTTGCTGAAGCAAAAGGTGATTTTCTCGGATGGACTCATGCCGATATGCAGACAGATCCGTTTGATGTCGTGAAGGCGGCAGATATAATCAAAGATCATAATTACAGTGAAGACATCTACGTAAAAGGAAAAAGAAGAGGCAGAAGTATTTTTGATCTTATATTTACATGGGGAATGGGCATTTTTGAAACCTTGTATATGGGAGAAAAACTTTTTGATATAAATGCACAGCCGAATATGTTCAGCCGCAGCTTTTATAACAAATGGAGCGACCCGCCGTATGATTTTTCTCTTGATCTTTATGCATTTTATCTTGCAAAGAAAAGCAAGTGTAAGATCATACGCTTTGATGTGCTTTTTCCGAAAAGGATATACGGCGAGTCAAAGTGGAATATTGGCTTTGGCTCAAAGATGAAATTTATTAAGCGTACTCTTGATTTTTCGGTGAAGCTAAAAGAAAGAATAAAGCAAACTCAAAAGGAGAAAGCTGTATGACGGAATATATTGCTCATAGAATAAATACAAGCGTTGAGTTGCATAATATCCCGTTGGAATACGGAGTAGAGCTTGATTTAAGAGACGCTTGCGATGGCAGTATTTACATAAACCATGATCCTTTTGTAAAAGGGGAGGACTTTGAAAGCTATCTTAAGGAATATTCGGAGGACAGCTGCTGCAGCAAAGGTACGATGATACTTAATATAAAAAGCGAGCGCATTGAACATAAGGTATTGGAGCTTATCGGAAAATACGGCGTTGAAAAGTATTTTTTCCTTGACAGCAGCTTTCCTATGATAAAGCTTTTGTCGGATATGGGGGAAAAAAATATCGCATTGAGATTTTCCGAGTATGAGAAGCTTGATACTGTCCTTGCTATGAGAAATAAAGTCGAATGGGTATGGGTGGATTGCTTTTCAATATTTCCTTTGAATAAAAAAATATACTCGGAGATGAAAAACTGCGGCTATAAGATATGTATAGTTTCTCCCGAGCTTCAGGGACAGTTTGATAAAATAGAAGAATACGGACAATACATGAAAATAAACGGCTTGATACCTGATGCTGTATGTACAAAGCTTTTCAATATTGAAAAATGGAAGAAAATATTTGAGTAATTCAATAAGAGGCTTGCCCCGTCATTCAACGTGGCAAGCCGCAGCGAAGCTGCGATGAAGTTTCAGTTGGGGATTGAACCCCAACTGAAACTGAATATGGAACCCACCGCCTTAGAGGTGGGGGACATCTTGCCTAAGTTATAATATGAGGATGTGTAATATAGATGAATGTAAATGAAAATAATGCAGCCGAGCTTTCTTATATATCAAAATGGGCAGGCTGCTGCGAAGATATTATTCAGGCAGGAGGAGGAAATACCTCCGTAAAACAGGACGATAAAATAATGCTTATCAAATCATCGGGATATTCTCTTTCTGATGTGACACCCTGCGAAGGATATTCAATCGTAGATCACAGCCTGATAAATGAATATATGAACGGTGATATAAGCAATTCTATGGAGCAGGAGATACTTACGAGATCGCTTATAGACGGGAAACGTCCTTCTATTGAAACTTTTCTGCATTCAATGACAAAAAAATATACGATACATACTCATCCACTGTGCGTTACTGTTCTTGCGGCACGGAAAGACGGTATGGATATTTTAAAGCAACTTTTTCCCGGAGCGGTAACGGTTGGATATGCAACTCCCGGACTTGCACTTGCAAAAAAGCTCTTTGAAGCGGCAAAAGCTAATGTCGGTTCGGATATTGTTTTTTTGCAAAATCACGGACTTATTGTCAGCGGAGATACCGTAAAAGATGCCATAGATCTTCATAAGACGGTCATAGAAAAGATTAACGTTTATCTCGGCTTGTCCTCGGAGAGCTATTTGCTGAGCTGCAGATTGTTTGAAGTGATAAACTCCGTTAATAAAAATATGATTGTATATCATACCGATAATGAATATGTAAGACAGGCGTTAAATATCTCGGAGGGAAAAGAATGGGAATTCAGATATTCGCCTGATTGCATTGTGTATTGCGGCGGAAAATTTGCCGTTATCGAGAATAATGAAAATGCAGAGAAGGTGTTGCTTGCTCATATTGATAAAAACGGATTTCCAAAAGTGATAATATGCGGACAGAATGTCTTTATCGCAGCAGAAAACATAAAAAAGGCAAAGGATATTGAAAGTGTATTGAGTTTTACTGCCAAGATATTCCTCTGCGAAAAAGATAACGATGTTAATGTCATTAACGAAAAGGAAACGGATTTTCTGCTTAACTGGAATTCGGAAAAATATCGCAGGAGGCTGAATAACGAACCGTGTAAATGCCAATAATAACCACAAATAAAAGTGGAGGTAAACTATTATGGCAAACAGAAATCACGGTTTAAGTGAAAA
>CASFZT010000100.1 GCA_949299215.1 uncultured Ruminococcus sp. | reverse complement strand
TTGCAGGCATACTGTCGTATGTCAAGAAATTTTTGTGTAATATTACGGAAAATATGCAAGCAGATTTCGTACAAAGCCGTTAAGCAGCTTTGTACGGTATTGCCTTAAATGCTTAATGTATGTAGTGAATTATTGATAACAAAGTTTACAAAAATGACTTGAATTTAATTAAAAATAATGTTAAAATTCGCTTAAGGAGTGGTTTGTAATTAAATATTATGATTATATGATAATTAGGAGATGTTTATTATGAATAAATTTGATTTCAGGTCATTGCATCTTAATTTAAGCGGATTAAAAATGCGATTGATCATGTTTGTCGGTGCTATGCTTGTGGTGATAATTTCTGTTATTGCGGTTATAAATTATATTTCACTTTCATCGGCTATTACAGATACGGTAAATGCAATGATAGGACCGCTTTCGACAGAGTCTGCTTCCGATGTAAGCTCAAAGATATTGATGCTGAAATCACAGAGCGAAACGGTTCTTCTGCGTACAATAAGCAGCAACGGAATAGGTGTTGCCGGAAGTACAAAAGCGTATCTTAACCAACAGGTAAGAGATACCGGTATTGGTGCGAAAAGCTTTATAATTTTTAAAGCTAATGAATATTATACAAGCTCATATAATATAAGTGAAGAAGAAATTCAAGCATTGCAATCGCAAGATGTTTATACAACTGCTCTGAGTACAAATAAGGTTACGATATCAGACCCGGAGGTAACTGCAGATGGAACAAGTGCGGAATTTATGATAATAGTTCCGGGTAAGCTCAATATAACAAATTATATCTTGGTTTTGAAATTTGATGTAAGCGCATTGAGCAATATTGTAGGTTCCGTTCAGTTCGGCGAAACGGGCAGGGCGTACCTTATCAATAAAGACGGCAGAACAATCGCAGATCCCGATTTGGAAAATGTAATTAACGGGTATAATGCTTCCGCACTTGCCGAAACGGATAATAAATATAAGGAAATTGCAGAAGCTCATGCTCTTGCACTTTCCGGCGAATCGGGTCAGATGGTAGGTAAGGTGGAAGGAGTAGATTGTCAGATATCCTATGCTCCGGTAAAAGACAGTGAGTGGGCAGTTATTCTTGTTGCACCGGAAAGTGAGTTTAAGTCTCCTCTTTCATCAAGCCTTAAAATAATAATTATGCTTTCCATTATAATGCTTTTAATCGCATTTTTGCTGACGTTTATTATTATGAGTGGTATTGTAAATCCGATAGTAGGCGTTACCAAGCGTCTTAAAGCGCTTTCAGATGGTGATCTTACTTCTGAAGTTGAAGTAATAAGACAAAAGAGTGAGATAGGAGAACTTTCGGCACTTCTTAACGAAACGGTTTCATCTTTACGTATGTACATAGACCGTATATCGAAGGCTCTTAAAATTATTTCCGAGGGAAATATGGCTTTTGAAATGGACGGTTATTTCAGAGGTGACTTTAATGAGATAAAAGATAGCTTTAATACCATTCTTGATGATTTAAGAAAAACCTTTGAGCAGATCAATCTTGCAGCAAATCAGGTAAGTGACGGAGCAAATCAGGTTGCTGCGGGTGCACAGCTTTTAAGCTCCGGTGCTGTTCAGCAGTCGGAAGCCGTAAGCGGAGTTTCACAGCATATTGATAATATCGTAATGCACGCCGAATCTAACTCGGCTGCGGCAATTGATACCAAACATCTTGTTGATAATATAGAAGAGCAGATCGCGTCGTGTAATAATGAGATGTCAAAAATGCTTGTTTCAATGGACGACATTACAAAGTCTTCGGCACAGATATCGGAAATTATCAAGGTTATTGATGACATTGCATTTCAAACGAATATCCTTGCTCTTAATGCAGCGGTTGAAGCTGCAAGAGCGGGAGATGCCGGACTTGGATTTGCAGTTGTTGCAGATGAGGTTAGAAATCTTGCAAATATGAGCGCAGATGCTGCTAAGCAGACAAGTGAGCTTATTGAAGATTCTATCAGAAATGTTAAGCATGGTACGGTTATAGCAAGAGCTACCGCCGAATCACTTAAGGAAATAGTAAATAGTGCAGCGGAGATCAATGAACAGGTACAGAAAATTTCCGATGCATCTCAGCAGCAGAATGATGTTATCATTACAATACGTGATGATATGCAGCGTGTTTCGGAAGTTATTGACAATACTTCATCAACAGCAGAGCAGAGTGCGGCTACGGCACAGGAAATGTCCGGTCAGGCAGCTATGCTTCGTGAAATGATCGCTAAATTTAAGTATCGGTTTAACGGAGCTACGCTTACCGATGTCATTGACGGTTCATATGAAGAAATTTCAGATGCACACGACAGTTATGTTTTTGATTATGAGTCTGAACCGGGTGGTTTGGAAGTGTCGGAAAGTGAACAGGATACTTCAACGGAAACACAAGAATATACTTCGGAGGAAACAAATGAGTATATTTCAGAGGAAATAAATGAATATGGTTTTGATGAAATCGAAATTTCGTCAGAGGATATGCCTTCCGATGAAGAATTTACACCTATTGATTTCAACGATATATCTGATGATGAATTTAAACCGCAGGATAGCGATAAGTATTGATCGTGTGTCGGTGGATTTTGTAAAATAAATGTATTTCGGAATGTGATTTAAATGAATTCGGATGATAATAAGGTGAAGTCACTTAAGCCGTTAATATTTGGGGCGTTACTTGCAGCTTTGATACTTAGTGTTGTTGCAATAGTTTCAAATTATTACGGTGCGGACTATAAGTCGCCGGATTATTCATATGATGCAAATGGAAATATGATTGCAGAATATGAACAGCCTAAGGTCGATATAAATACTGCAACGGCAGAAGAACTTGATAAAATTAAGGGAATAGGCAAAACTATTGCACAGAATATTGTAGATTATCGCAATGAACATGGTTTGTTTTATTCAATTAATCAATTGACAAACGTAAAAGGTATTGGTGAATATACATTTCATACTATAAGACCATATGTAATGGTGTCCGAAGATTTGGATATTAACGATATCTTGTGGGAAGAAACTACGCCTGAAACTTCGGTTGTGTCCGAAGAATCTACCATTACAGAAGTAAGCGAAAGTACTGTAACGGAAATATCAGAAACGTCAATTGAAACAACTGTGTCCGAACAAGTAAATATTGAGCTTATAAATATCAATACCGCAAGTGTGGATGAACTTGTGACCTTGCCGGGAATAGGCGAGGTAATCGCTCAGCGTATTGTTGATTACGCTAAGACTAAGAAATTTTCCTCTGTTGAGGAGTTAATGGAGGTCAAGGGTATAGGCGAAAAACGCTATGCGGATATCAAGGATTTAGTTACAGTCGAATAAAAAACAGCTCTCCGACAAATAACCGGAGAGCTGTTTTTATTGTTCGGAAGCGGTATAGAGCTTGTAATAATCGCCTTTTTTGGCCATAAGCTCATCATGCGTTCCGCATTCGGTAATACCTTTGTTGGATACGTACATGATCTTATCGCAATTTTTTATTGTTGACAGACGGTGAGCAATTATAAAGGAGGTTCTGCCTTTAAGGAGCTCGTTAAGACCTTCTTGGAGCAAGCGTTCCGTCTTGGCATCAATTGATGATGTTGCTTCATCAAGAACAAGTATCTTAGGATCACTGATAAGCGTTCTTGCAAATGCAATAAGCTGACGCTGTCCCTGAGAAAGTGATGCTCCGCGTTCAATTATAGCGGAATTATAGCCATCGGGCATTTCATTTATAAAGCTGTCTGCACGTACTGTGCAGCAGGCTTTTTTCATTTCGTCATCTGTTGCATCAAGCTTTCCGTATCGGATATTATCTGCTATGTTTCCACTAAAGATAACACTGTCCTGAAGCATGATGCCCATTTGTGAACGCAGAGAATGTAAAGTTACGTCAGATATGTCAATTCCGTCGATGAGAACACGTCCTTTTGATGTGTCGTAAAAACGTGAAATGAGGTTTACAATGGTGGTCTTTCCTGCACCAGTAGGTCCTACAAGAGCCACACTTTCGCCGCTTTTTACCGTAAATGAAAGGTTTTCGAGTACAGTTTTGCTTTCATCATATGCAAATGTCACATTTTCAAATGTTACATCACCCTTTATGGGCGGCATTTCAATAGCATTTTCTTTGTCCTTTATTTTTACTGGCTCATCAAGAGTTTCAAATATACGTTCAAGATATGATACCGTGTTGATAACGGAGTTGAACAGGTTTGAAAGATTCATTATAGGCTGCCAGAAACGAGATGCATAACCGCCCATAGCAACAATAGTACCAAGTGAAATTGAAGCAGGACCGATAACAAGAAGTCCCGTAAGATAAATAGCCGCACTTATAACTACCGATATCGTGTCGACTGACGGCCAAAGCAAGTTATTATATGTTACTGCAACCATCCATTTGTCACGATAAGCTTCGGAAAGCTTTTGAAATATACCTGCATTTTCATCTTCACGCACAAAAAGCTGCGTTACCTTGACACCTTCAAGACCTTCATGAAGATATGCGTTAAGGTTAGAGCTTTTGTTTGAAACTGCCTGCCATGCACGGCGCTGTTTGTTTTTTATAAACATGATTATTGCCATGAGGAAGGGAACACCGGCAAGAATTACAAGTGCCATCTGCCAGTGCATGGCAAACATAAATACAACAATAAATACAAGATTGAATATTTCCAGTATAAAATTAATAATGCCGTTTGAAAGAACATCGGAAACACTGTTTACATAGTTGATGACTCTTACAAGAATTTTTCCGTGCGGACGATTATCATAATATTCAAAGGAAAGATCCTGCAAATGCTTAAAAAGATCTTTTCTTATGTCATAAATAATGTCCTGACCGACTCTTGTCATAATTTTAGAACGAATGGTTGTGAAGATAATATTTACTATAATGGTGATCAGAAGCAGAAATGCAATGAAAAGAAGTTGGGGTATATCTTTGTTTTTCATTGAATTATCAATTGCATACTGCGTAAGTACAGGAGCAAATAAGCCGATAACTACCGCAAGTATACTTAAGAAAAGTGCAAGGATCATTTGAGCCTTGTATTTTTTTACATATACTATGGCACGTTTGAAATGACGTATGTCAAAAGGGGATTCAAGCTGCTCATCAACATCGTATTTGTTTCTTGCCATTTTTTATTCCCCCTTTATAGTTTCGCCGTTTTGCAGACGGAATATTTCCGTGTAATATCCATCGGGATTTTTAAGCAGCTCATCATGTGTACCGCATTCTGAAATTTTGCCGTCTTTGAGTATGATTATCTTGTCAGCATTTTTAGCCGAGGAGATGCGCTGTGCAATGATTATCTTAGTGCATTTGTAGTCAAGATTTGCGAGGTTATGCTGTATAAGCTTTTCTGTTTCAAGATCGACAGCAGAGGTCGTATCGTCAAGAATAAGAATTGACGGACGCATAGCAAGTGCTCTTGCAAGTGAAATACGCTGTTTTTGACCGCCGGAAAGGCCAACGCCTTTTTCACCGATAATAGTATCATATCCCTCGGGAAGCTTAGAAATAAATTCATCGGCATCGGCAAGCTTGGCAAAATGATGTACGTCTTCTTCCGGCATATCTGAGTCAAAAAACGAAATATTTCCATCTATGGTATCCGACCATAACAGTACATCTTGCATAGCAACGCCTATGTTCTGACGGAGCTGGTGCAGCTTCATGTTATGTACATTTACACCGTCAACAAGAACTTCACCCTCCCGCACATCATAAAGACGTGGGATAAGGTTAATAAGCGTTGTTTTTCCGGAACCTGTTGCACCCATGATAGCAACAGTTTCTCCTGCGTTTATTTTAAAGCTTATATCGTCAAGTACGGGAGTGCCGTTGTCATATGCAAATTTAACATTTTTAAATTCAATTTCACCCTTGAATTTTTCTGGCATATTAACAGCGTCGTGTCGATCTGTTATAGTAGGACGGGAATAATATACTTCAATGATCTTATTTGCAGACGCAAGGAAGTTCTGAAAGTCATTGATAAGACTTCCTATCATACGCATAGGATTTGAAAGAGTCCATATCAAGCCGCCAAAAGAAACATATTCACCCATTGTAATTCTGCCGGTTATGACAAAGATACCGCCTGCTATAAGTTGTACAACGGTGAGTCCCTGTGCGGTAGTTTCAATATACGGGAAGAATTTCAGCCATGTAAGAGCAGCGTCTTTGCTGGTTTTGGAATAAGCCTTGTTTTTTTCATCAAATTGTTCTATTTCGTAGGATTCACGTGCAAATGCTTTTACAACACGGTTACCTGCAATGTTTTCCTGTGCTTTTGTGTTAAGCTGCGAAAGACTTTCACGGCGTTCTACAAACTTAGGACCAATTTTCTTCTTAAAAATTCCAGAAATGATAAATATAAGCGGAGTAAGCGCAAGCAGGCAAAGAGCCATGATGGGGTCTATAATGATAAAATATATTGAAGATGTAAGGAAAAGTACAACACATTCGAGAAATGACTTTATGATCCATGCAACGGTATGACGAACCAGGTCGATATCACCCGAAAGTCTTGTCATAAGGTCACCTGTGGTATTTTTATCAAAGAAAGCCATAT
>CASFZT010000099.1 GCA_949299215.1 uncultured Ruminococcus sp. | reverse complement strand
CCTTTATTGAACAGGATATACCGTACCGTAAGATATGGTATATCCTGTTTTTTTATTATTTCATTATGCATTGCAAAAGCGGAGCTGCCATTGCAAAGCCGAATGAAATGCCAAGCTGCTCTGCGGTAAGAGGTACGGTCGCAAAAACCGTCTGCATAAAGGGAAGATATATTGCCGCAAAAATAATTATCAGAGAGGACAATACGGCGGCTATAAGTTTTGGATTATTGAAATATGGCACAGTGAAAATATTTCGCTTTTCAGATTTACATTCAAATACATGAGCAAGCTGCGTCATTACAAGAGTGAAAAGTGCTCCTGTTCTTGCAATGTCCGTGCTTTGCGTTAAGTGCTTCAGAAGCAGGAAACAGCTTGTCGTGCATATGCCTATCATTATTCCTCGAAAGACGATCTTTTTCATAAGTCCGCCGCTGAAAAAGCTTTCGTCGGAACGTCTGGGAGGCTGTTTCATGCTTTCCTTGTCCGCAGGTTCAACACCCAGCGCTACCGCAGGCAGTCCGTCCGTTGCTAAATTTACAAGAAGTATCTGAGTGGGAAGAAGAATCTGCGGCGTACCCGTGAGTATGCCGAGAAGCATGGTGAGGACTTCTCCTATGTTGCAGGAGAGCAGGTATCTTACAAATTTGCGTATGTTTGCATAGATACCCCTGCCCTGTTCAACTGCATTTACAAGGGTGGCAAAGTTGTCGTCCATAAGCACAACGTCTGCCGCCTGCTTGGTAACGTCTGTTCCCGTAACGCCCATTGCAACGCCGATGTCAGCTTCTTTTATGGCAGGTGCATCGTTTACGCCGTCGCCTGTCATAGTGACTATCTCGCCTTGCTTTTTGAGTGCACGCACGATACGCAGCTTGTCGGCAGGGTTTACTCGTGCATATACCGTTACCTTAGATATTATATTTTCAAGCTCGGAGTCCGGCATGGCTGAAAGCTCGGCGCTTGTCAGCAGCATATCTCCCTTGTGGAAAATACCTGCCTTTTTTGCAATTGCCTCGGCTGTGTTTTTATGGTCGCCTGTTATCATTACGGTGCGTATGTGTGCACTCCTGCAAAGACGGACAGCCTCGATGGCTTCAGGGCGGGGAGGGTCTGTCATTCCTGAAAGTCCTAAAAATATCATTCCGCTTTCAAGCTCGGAGGAGGTATGTTTGTCAAGCGGCTTTTTTGCAAATGCAAGTACACGAAGTGCGTCTTTTGTCATGTTCTCCTGCTCGGAGAGTATCTTTTTTCGCTCGGAGAATGTAAGCGGTTTTATGCCGTTTGATGTGAGGATAAATGAGCATCGGTTTAAGATAACATCGGGCGCACCCTTTGAAAATGCGGTGAAGCCTGCACCGATTCGCTCTATGACGGTCATGCATCGTGTTTCGCTGTCAAATGGGATCTCGTCCGTTTTGCGGTATGCGGCTGAAAGCTTTTCCGAGGTTATACCTGCTTTTGCCGCAGCGACAAGAAGCGCCGTTTCGGTAGGGTCGCCGAGTACGTTCCATTCTTTGTCGAAATTTAACTGTCCGCGTTCACGTGAGGAATGTTTTTCTGGAGATGAAAGAACAGCGCTGCTGCATAACACGCCGCACTCTAAAAGTTCCGTGAGTGGCTTTTCGGCGGATGGATTTATTTTTGCTCCGTTTAAAGAAAATCCGCCTTTCATTCGGTTTCCCGTACCGGATATGTCATACGTTTTTTCACCTGAATATATTTTTGATACGGTCATTTTGTTTTCGGTAACGGTGCCTGTTTTGTCGGTGCAGATTACGGAAGTGCAGCCGAGAGTTTCTACCGAATGAAGCTTGTGCACAAGCGCCTTTTGTTTGAGCATACGCCTTACCGCAAGCGCAAGCGCAATGGTGACGGTTGCGGGAAGCCCTTCCGGAATGGCTGCGATTGCAATGGATATGCCGGTCATTATCATCTCAAATATGGGCTCACCACGGAGAATACCTGCGCCTGCGACGATTATGCATACGGCAATGCAGATAAGCGCAACTGCTTTTCCAAGCTCGGCAAGACGCTTTTGCAGGGGAGTAAGCTCCTCGTCTATATCGGTGAGCATACCCGATATCTTGCCCATCTGCGTCGAAAGACCCGTTGCGATGACCTTAGCTTCGGCTGTGCCCTTTGTTATGACCGTGCCGCAGTAGAGTATGTTGCTCTTGCCTATGGAGTTGTCACGGTCGGCAGGGTCGCCCGGTTCTTTTGATACCGCTGCCGATTCACCCGTCAGTATGCTTTCTTCTGCAAGAAGTCCCTTTGCCGAAATGAGTACGGCGTCGGCAGGTACTTTGTCGCCCGATTCAAGCCGTATGATGTCGTCGGGAACAAGCTCTGCGGCAGGAATGAGAGCAAGCTTGCCGTTGCGGTATACCTTTGAAACGGGAGCGGTCATGCTTTTCAGGGCAAGAAGGGTTTTTTCGGTCTTGTATTCCTGTATGAAGCCGAGAATGGCGTTTACGAGAACGATTATGATTATTGTTATGGCGTCGTAGATTTCTCCGAGGAAAACGGAGGCTGCCGTTGCCGCAAGCAGTATCATTACCATTATGTCTTTAAACTGCCCGAGAAAAATTTTCAGAGGACGAGCCTTTTTGTCACTTGCAAGTACATTTTTTCCGTATTTTTGCAGTTTTTCCTCAGCCTGCTGTGAAGTAAGTCCCCATGAGGACTCTTCTTTGAGATATGGATTGCCCGTAAGCTCCGTCATTGCTATCTCTCCTTTTGAATAAAACGGTTTGTATCACTTAATATTATTCGGACAGGCGATGTTTTAGTACAGGCTTTTAACGGTAAAATACGGTTTTTATTCGTATAAATTGTCAAAGATAGTATAATATGCAAAAAATAATGTATATTGTCTAATAATATACATTATATTATGAATATTAGGGAATTTTTAAAGAAAAATATGCAAAAATGCTTGACAAAGCTGATTTAAGGTGTATAATAAGTGTTGTAAGTGCTTTTTAGCGGTATATTATTTATGGAGGAATATAAAAATGGCAAAGGAAATTAAAAAGGTAGTTTTGGCTTATTCGGGCGGACTTGATACTTCCATCATAATTCCGTGGCTTAAGGAAAATTACAATAATTGTGAGGTTATTGCTGTGTCCGGTGACGTAGGACAGGGTACGGAGCTTGACGGTCTTGAGGAAAAGGCTATCAAGACAGGTGCGTCAAAGCTTTATGTTGAGGATCTGAGAAAGGAATTTGTAGAGGACTATATCTTCCCTACGGTAAAGGCACAGGCTGTATATGAAAACAGATATCTCCTCGGTACATCTTTTGCACGTCCCATTATCGCAAAGAGAATAGTTGAGATCGCAAAGGCAGAGGGTGCTGACGCTATCTGTCACGGCTGTACGGGCAAGGGTAACGATCAGGTTCGATTTGAGCTTACAATAAAGGCTTTCGCTCCCGAAATGCAGATAATCGCTCCCTGGAGAATCTGGGATATCAAATCACGTGACGAGGAGATAGATTATGCCGAAGCTCATAATATCCCTCTTAAAATAAACAGAGAAACAAACTACTCAAAGGATAAGAATCTCTGGCATTTGTCGCATGAGGGTCTTGATCTTGAGGATCCTGCAAATGAGCCTCAGTACAACAAGCCCGGTTTCCTTGAACTCGGCGTTTCTCCCGAAATGGCTCCCGATAAGCCTACATATGTTACAATTCATTTTGAAAAGGGTATCCCTACTGCTATCGACGGTGTTGATATGGGCGCTGTTGAGATCATTGAAAAGCTCAATAAGCTTGGCGGCGAGAACGGCATCGGTCTTGCTGATATTGTTGAAAACCGTCTTGTCGGCATGAAGTCAAGAGGCGTTTATGAAACTCCGGGCGGTACGATACTTTATCATGCACATGAGGTTCTTGAAACAATTACTCTTGACAAGGCTACTCAGCGTATGAAGCAGAAGCTTGCTATTGATTTTGCAGACCTTGTTTACAATGGTCAGTGGTTTACTCCCGTTCGTGAAGCGCTTTCCGCTTTTGTTGACAAGACACAGGAAACCGTTACGGGCGATGTAAAGCTTAAGCTTTACAAGGGCAATATCATTAATGCAGGTGTAACTTCTCCGTATACTCTTTATGATGAAGAGGTTGCTACATTTGATGAGGATCATGTTTATAACCAGGCTGATTCCGCAGGATTTATCAATCTTTTCGGTCTTCCTATCAAGGTAAAGGCAATGCTTGACGCAAAGCGTGAGAATAAGTGATGTCTGTTCATTGAAGAACAGCTAATATTCGGGGCGAGGGGCATATCGTGATAAGTACACGATATGCCGCGCCCTTTAAGTGTTTTTATTGGTTGACGATATTTTATCCGAAAACAAGATTTCAATAAGGGGCTTGCCTCGTCATTCAACGTGGCAAGTCGCAGCAAAGCTGCGATGAAGTTTCAGTTGGGGATTGAACCCCAACTGAAACTGAATATGGAACCCGCCGCCTTAGATGCGGGGGACATCTTGACTAAGTTATAAATTTGGCATTGAAAATAAATTTATCCGTTCAAATATTTTGAATATGGCTGCGTAGAATATATATTAACGGAATGATAAAGTGAGGTTTGTTATGATTAAAAAAATTATTGCGATATGTATGACTTTTATGTTGATTATTTTTACAGGTTGTTCGCTGCAGCCGGAAGAGGATAAGGAAATTGCTGAACAGCTTGTGGGAATGTGGGTACCGCTTAATGATGTATATGCAAATTATGACGAAGAGGGAAATCAGATTGCTTTCAGTGTGTATGAATTTACCGGCGAGAAAACCAATTATCATTATGTAGAAACGCCTAATATCATGTCATGGGAAGTAAACGAATATGAAATAAAAAACGGAAGATATTATGTTTATGAAGCAGGTATGGGATTATATCAGGATATTTATTTTACCGATGAAGGAAATCTGGTGCTGGCATCGGAAAATGAAAAGGATGTATTCAGACGCATGAGCCAGGAGGAAATTGATGAATACCATATTCCGGTAGGGCTGGATTTGGGCGATAGTGATGAGACAGAAGCAACTATGGCACCCGAAGCGGCTGAAACCGCATCAGACACAGCGCCGGAATCTGCGGCAACAGCATCTGAAACAGCGACGGAGCCGACGTTAGCGTCCGAATAATATAAAATATGGCGGAGGATAAAGATAATGAATAATAAAATGTGGGCAGGACGTTCTTCAAAGGAAGTTGATTCAAGAGTAAATGATTTTAATTCGTCAATAGCTTTTGATTCGAGAATGTACAAGCAGGATATAAAAGGCTCAATGGCTCATGCAAAAATGCTGGGCAGCAAGGGAATTATAGACGCAGAGGAAAGTGAGAAGATAATCACAGGACTTGAGGGAATACTTGCGGATATTGATAGCGGCACGCTTCGGTTTGACCCCGAGGCAGAGGATATCCATATGTTTGTGGAATCCGAGCTTACAAAGCGTCTGGGTGATACAGGCAAACGCCTTCATACCGCAAGAAGCAGAAACGATCAGGTTGCTCTTGATATAAGAATGTACCTTAAAGATGAGATAAAGGAAATTATCCCAATAGTAAAGGAGCTTGTGGAGGTTCTTTGCCAGCTTGCGGAGGAAAACCTTGATACTATTATGCCGGGATATACTCATCTTCAGAGAGCGCAGCCCATTACATTTGCACATCATATGATGGCGTATGCACAGATGCTTGTAAGAGATATCGGCAGGCTTGAGGATACCTATAAGAGAATGAATTATATGCCTCTCGGAAGCGGTGCGCTGGCATCAACAACATACCCTATCGACAGAAAACAGGTGTGTGAGCTGCTCGGCTTTGAGGATATCACTCAAAATTCGCTGGACGGCGTTTCGGACAGGGATTTCTGCATAGAGCTTGCTTCGGCTATATCAATTCTTATGATGCACCTTTCACGTTTTTCGGAGGAGATCATTCTCTGGAGCTCATGGGAGTTTAAGTTTATTGAGCTTGACGATGCTTATGCTACCGGCTCGTCAATAATGCCGCAGAAGAAAAATCCAGATGTAACGGAACTTATCAGAGGAAAAACGGGCAGAGTGTACGGCGACTTAAATACGCTGCTTGTTATGATGAAGGGCACTCCGCTTGCATATAATAAGGATATGCAGGAGGATAAGGAGGCTATCTTTGATGCCGTTGATACCGTAAAGCTTTGTCTTACAACATTTATCCCCATGCTCGATACAATGACGCTTTATAAGGAAAATATGAGAAATGCCGCAGCAAGAGGCTTTATAAACGCAACGGACTGTGCTGATTATCTTGTTAAAAAGGGCCTTCCTTTTCGTGACGCATATAAGATCACCGGTACTCTTGTTGCATATTGCATAAATAACGGCAAGGTTCTTGAAACGCTTTCGCTTGAAGAATTCAAGGAGTTGAGCGATGTGTTTGAGCAGGACGTTTATGACGCTATAAAGCTTGAAACGTGCGTCAATATGCGAATGGCAGACGGTGGTCCCGCACCGGAGGCTGTTAAGAAGCAGATAGCGTTTGCAAGAAATGCTATTAAAGGCTATTGCTGATTAAAAGCGGGTTTTATGCATTTT
>CASFZT010000098.1 GCA_949299215.1 uncultured Ruminococcus sp. | reverse complement strand
CCAGTACTACAGGTTCGTCCATAGCCAGTGCCTTACGGATCGCCGGCTCTACTTCTTCCATCTTCGTGACACGAAATGCTTTCGCTCCCATGCCCTCAGATATTTTCACAAAATCCACGGCATCGTCAAGAACGGTGTGTGAATATCTGTGTTCATAGAATAAGGTCTGCCACTGACGTACCATACCCAGTACATGATTGTTCATGACAATCTGTAAAAGCTGTTTATGGCAACGTACTGCTGTCGCGATCTCATTCATATTCATTCGGAAACAGCCGTCTCCAGCAATGTTGACAACTGTTTTGTCCGGTCTTCCCATCTTGGCACCGATCGCAGCTCCAAGTCCGTATCCCATCGTTCCGAGACCACCGGAAGTCAGGAAGGTACGAGGTTCTTTGTACTTGAAGTACTGTGCGGCCCACATCTGGTGCTGACCGACATCTGTTGAGATAATTGCATCTCCACCTGTGATTTCGTAGAGTTTCTCTATAATGTATGGTCCTGTGAGCTGGGAATGATCATAACTCAGGGGATATTTGGCTTTCATCTCCTGAATATGCTCGATCCACTCCGGATGCTGTTTTTCCGGAATCATTTCCAGAAGTCTGCGGAGAACTTCTCTTACATCTCCGATTACAGACGCATCTACCACAACATTCTTGTTAATTTCTGCCGCGTCGACATCGATCTGCAGGATCTTTGCCTGTTTTGCAAAGGTCTTGGCATTTCCTGTGACACGGTCACTGAAACGTGCACCCAGAACGATCAGAAGGTCGCACTGTGTCACGCCAAGGTCGGAAGTCTTGGTTCCATGCATGCCAAGCATTCCTGTATACAGAGGATCTTCTCCGGAAAAAGCGCCCTTGCCCATAAGGCTATCGCAGACCGGAGCCTGGATCTTATGTGCCAGTTCGCTGATCTCCTTGGAAGCTCCGGAGATCACACATCCGCCGCCGACAAAAATATACGGCTTCTTTGCTTCCTCGATCATCTGTGCAGCAGTTTCCATATCTTCTCTGCGGATCGTCTCAGTCTCACGGTTGATCGTAGCCGGACGGCGCAGGGAATATTCATAAGTTGCTGCTGTTACATCTTTGGTCACATCCACCAGTACCGGTCCCGGACGTCCGCTCTTGGCAATATAAAATGCCTTGCGGAGTGTGTCTGCCAGCATGGAGATGTCTTTTACGATAAAACTGTGTTTTGTGACCGGCATTACAATGCCGGCAATATCAACTTCCTGGAAAGAATCTCTTCCAAGAAGTGGTTTGCCAACGTTCGCCGTGATTGCCACAACCGGAACGGAATCCATATACATTATCTGATAAAGTCCCATACGTGTTATCACAAGCACAGCCTTATCAAGTTTGTGTAAAGGTTTATTACTGTACAGTGAAATTATATAATCAAGTGTTATCCTTCGCTCAGTGACACCATAAACTATACGGGAAATAAAGTTTTTTTCCTGCCTGTCATAATCTGTTTCAGACAGAACTCCGTCAAGAACAAGATTTGAATACGCATTATCATTAATTCTTATCAACAATTCAAGAGCTATCATTCTTGGTGATTTACTGCCCATAGCTTTTCTCCCGATATTTTTTAGTATAACTATCTTCGTCTTCTTCCTCTGTCCGATATAAGAATGAGTCTTATCAATGACATAAGCGCCGAGAACATTGCCGCAACATATGTCATGGCAGCAGCTCTCAACACGGAACGCGCCTGCCTTATCTCTTCATTTTCAAGAATATATTTTGTTTCCAATATATTCAGCGCACGTCTGCTTGCATTAAATTCTACCGGAAGTGTTATTGCCTGGAAAAGCACTACCATCACATAAAGCATAATTCCAACTGTAATAAGCCAATCTAAATTACGCGGAAAAAGCATACCAACAAGCACAAGCGGTACTGCAAGAGAGGAACCCAGTTTTGTGACCGGGATTATTGCATTTCTTATTTTTATCGGCACATATCCCTGAGCATATTGAATTGCGTGGCCTGCTTCATGTGCTGCAACACCGATAGAAGCAACGGATGTACTGTCATAAACGGTATCGGAAAGTCGTATCACATTACTCCTAGGGTCATAATGATCCGTAAGATTTCCGCTCACTCTTTCAATTGACACATCATAAAGTCCGTTTGCATCCAGGATATCCCTTACCACATGACATGCACTTACTCCACGTGCACTGTAAACCCTACTGTATTTTTCAAATGTACTTTTTACCATAATCTGTGCGATCACGGCAAAAAGCAAAGCGGGAATAAGCAAAATATACGTTGCATCATAGTAATAATAAGGCATACACAAACATCCTTTCCACATTATTTATTTAACACAATACCTTTTTCTATATGATTTCCTCTTAAATAATCCGCCGTCTTCATACGTTTGCCGCCTTCTGCCTGAACTTCTGTAAAGGTTACAGCCTTACCATCACCGCAAACGACTGTAAAATTATCGGAATCAACAACTGTGCCGTTCTCTGCACTATAACTGCCCTGTGCAAGAGTTGATCCATATATTTTCAGACGCTTTCCGTTAAGCATTGCGCAAGCGCAAGGTGCAGATGACAAACCTCTGATCTTATTATGCACTTCCTGTGCAGACTTTGAAAAATCTATCATGCACATATCCTTTGTAAGCATTGAAGCATAGCACGATAAAGAATCGTCCTGTTTTTCCGGAATAATTGTACCGTCTATAATTCCGTTAATGGTTTTTATAAGCAATTCCGAACCAAGCACAGCAAGTCTGTCATGCAATTCCGAAGCTGTTTCGTCATCGCCTATCTCCACAGACGCTTTCAAAAGCATATCACCCGTATCAAGTCCCTCTGCCATAAGCATTGTTGTAACGCCGGTTTCCTTTTCACCATCCAGCACACTCCACTGAATAGGAGCCGCACCTCTGTATTTCGGCAAAAGTGATGCATGTACATTTATACAGCAATATTTTGGCAATTCAAGAATCTCCTTAGGCAGTATCTTTCCATAAGCAACTACCACTATAAAATCAGGTGCCATTTCCTTTAAAAGTGCATATGTTTTTTCTGCGTCCTCCCCCTTTTTCAGACTCAGCGGCTGATAAACAGGAATTTTATTTGTAAAAGCCACAGACTTTACAGGTGTAGGAACAAGTTTATAGCCGCGCCCTTTTGGCTTGTCCGGCTGAGTAAACACAGCTTGCACATTTATATCACTATTATCAATAAGCGCTTGCAAAGTCAAAACTGCAAAATCCGGAGTACCCATAAAAACTACATTTATCATTCGCTGTCCTCCAGATCCTTAGGGTCAACCATTTCATCTGCTTTCTCTATAAAAAGATGTCCTTCCAGGTGGTCAAGCTCATGGCAAACGCATCTTGCAAAAAACTCATTGCATTTATACTTGACTTCTTTTCCTGTACGATCCTGTGCCTTTACGATAACATCCATCGGTCTTACAACATATCCCCATTCATTCGGACATGAAAGACATCCCTCAACGCCTCTCTGTGAACCGCTTTGCTTTATGATCTCGGGATTTACAAGCTCAACGGGACCATCGCCCACATCAATAAAAACTATTCTACGGAGTATACCTACCTGCGGAGCTGCAATTCCTACGCCATTTGCTTTATACATAGTTTCAGCCATATCATCAAGAAGCATTCCAAGCTTTTTATCAAACACCTCAACAGGCTTACATTTTTTATGAAGAACATCATCTTCCTTAGTCACAATTTTACGTAATGCCATTTTTTATTCCTCCTATATACTGATATCACCATTAATATCCAAAAATGTCTTCACCTTTGCAAACTCTTTCATTTTAAAAACTTCTTTATATAAATCTCCGATAAATTTGCGGAAAACTTCATTATTTTTGCACTTAATAATTATCCTATACCTATATTTACCATTAATTTTTTCATATATACATTTTGCCGGTCCCAAAACTCTCAATGGTATCTTGATATTCTCCGCTGCAATTTTCTTTTTCATCATATCCACAAAGCACTTTGACGCTTTGTCTGCCGCATTTTCGTTTTCCGAAGAAAATTCCAACAAGCAGGTATCGCAAAACGGAGGATAAAGAAGAGCTTTTCTCATTGCTGACTCCTGGCTGTAAAACTCGATATAATTCTGTTCGGCAGCAAGGTTAATAACATAATGATTAGGAACATAGGTCTGTATAAACGCACGCCCTTGTTTTTCGCCTCTGCCGCTTCGTCCTACTACCTGCGTCAGCAGCGAAAATGTACGCTCATAGCTGCGGAAATCTCCCGAAAAAAGCGCTTTATCAATGGAAATGACACCGACAAGAGTTACATTCGGGAAATCCAAGCCCTTTGCGATCATCTGAGTGCCGAGCATTATATCATACTCTCCATTACCAAAAGCTTTAAAACTTTTTTCATATGCATATCTTGAATATGTAGTATCGGCATCCATTCTAAGTATCCTTGCGTTCGGAAACAATCCTGCAACCTCATCTTCTACCTTCTGCGTACCGGTACCCGTAAGCTTCATATGATTTTTTCCGCATTGCGGACAGGTACTTCTCATATCCTCCATATGTCCGCAATAATGGCACATCAGCTTATCGTTCACCTTATGGTACGTCAAAGGTACGCTGCAATTAGGGCAAATAACAGGTGACTTACAATCACAGCAGCTTATAAAGGTATAATATCCTCTTCTGTTAAGAAGGAGTATAACCTGTTCGCTACGTTCCAAATTTATATTTATCTCATCTACAAGACGTTCTGAAAAAATTGATGAATTACCGTAAAAACCATCCCTCGCCAAATCTATTATCTCAACATCGGGTAGCTTATCACTTGAATAGCGTTTTTCCAAGGTAAACAGCTTATACCTGCCCTGTTCGGCATAATAATAGCTTTCTATTGCAGGAGTGGCAGACGCCATAAGCAGAACCGCATTATGAGTAACACATCTTTTTTTAGCAACATCGCGGGCATTATATCTCGGAGAAGCTTCTGACTTATAGGTACGTTCCCCCTCTTCGTCCATAATTATCAGACCGATATTTTCAAGCGGAGCGAAAACAGCACTTCTCGTACCTACAACTATCTTTGCTTTTCCGCTTTTCACTCTTTTATATTCATTAAGGCGCTGAGAAATAGACAAATTACTATGCATGACCGAAACAAGATTTCCGAAAAGCGAATTAAACTTATCAACGATCTGCGGTGTAAGTGAAATTTCGGGAATAAGCATCATAACCGTTCTGCCCTTATCAAGGACATACTTTATAAGCTTTACAAAAACCGAAGTTTTTCCGCTTCCCGTAACTCCGTACATCAAAGCTGCATCCGGCTGATTCTTATCAATAAGCTTTGAAATACCGTCAAAACACTTCTGCTGTTCATCGGAAAGAATTATCCGATCGGGATCTTCATCGGAAGTAATATCCGGATCATAGATCACCTCATATTCAAAGCTCTCAATAACACCTTTCTTTTTTAGTGTAGTTATCACGCTCTGCGTCACACTGCATATATAAAAAACTTCTTTTACCGCCGCCGCACCGCAATTTTCCAGCAGCTCCACTACCTTGCTTTGTTTTTCGGAAAGTCCGTCTGAATATTCACTGTAATGTTCGGTCAGACGCACCATTTTTATTGTGTCATCACGTTTTTTCTGCTTTATATTGTCCTTTTCCGTCAAAAATCCTTGTACCACAAGCTCATCAAGCTCATGATATTTAGCCTCGTCAATACAATCGGGATTTTCACAAATATCCTTCCAAAGCTTTGCTGCATTTTCACTCAAAACATTAATATCGGGAATATTTTCTCTAACTATTTCATATTTTTGTGTAAAATTAACGCTTAAACCGATTGGAATAAGCGTTTTAAAAGCTTCAAAATAGGTACAGAATGTCATCTCACTTATCCATGAAAGCAGGTCAAGCATTTCCTCGTTCAACAGAGGTTCTTTATCAATAACGGAAATTATCTGTTTAAAACCGGTATTTTTTTCATCTTCCGACAATTCTTTTGTTGCCAGTACAACGGCAACACGTTTCCTGTTTGCACGTCCAAAAGGCACAAGGACTCTTCCGCCTGCAAAAACATGACCTTCCAATTCATCTGGAATTAAATAATCATATATTTTGTCATAACCATACGTCGTATTGCTGACAGCAACCGATGCATAATATTTAGTCGGTGCCAAGGCAGTACCTCCCGGAAATTATTCGGATTTTCCCGTTTTAAGTGAAGGATCCTCAACTATAAAATATTTTCTTGATGCAAATTCTTCAACTGCTGTTTTAACGGGTTTCTGTTCAAGAATATGACCGTTTTCGCAAAGCTCATCAGCGATCTCTCTTGCTCTTTTCGCAACCGCAATTACTACGGAATAGTAGCTTTCTCCTTTTGTTGCAATTTGTCCTATTGTTGGTCTAAGCATTATTCAACACCTCATTAATTAAATATTCGGAATTCGATTTTTTCAATTCCTGGGCTTTTATTATAGAAAGCAAGTCCTGAACCGCAAGTTCAAGCTCACCGTTTATCATAATGTAATCATACTCGGAAGCCGCTTTTATCTCTCGTTCCGCTTGAGCTAGTCTTTTTTCAATGACTTCTTCG
>CASFZT010000097.1 GCA_949299215.1 uncultured Ruminococcus sp. | reverse complement strand
CTGAGATTGTCAACACAGACCTTATCTACACATAATGCAGAACAGCGGCAGGGAGATTTATTTTCTCTGCCGCTGTTATCTTTACTCAAGATGTACTTTTTTGAAAAACCGTAATATAGATACAATGCCTACAAACAAAGCAAAAGAAGCGGAAATCGGTGTTGCCCAAAGGATTTTTTTGGTTGAAAACAAACTTTTAATTACAAAAAGCAAGATAATATCAATCGTTCCTTTGTTGAGCAGCGACAGTATAAACGGGCGGATACTTTGCCCAACCGCCTGAAATACGGCAATAATAACAAACAAAAACGGATAAATCGCCACGGCGATACAAAGCACTCGCAAAAATTCCGTTCCGTAATACACAGTTTCGGCATCTCTGATGAAAAACTCTATAAGCTGCGGTGCGAATATATAGGAAAGACTGCTGCAAAGGAGTGAAAAAACAAGAGTAAGCAGCGTTGAAAATCCTACAACCGTCTTCATTCGTTTTATAAGTTTTGAACCGTAGCAGTAAGCTACAATCGGCAACATTCCCTGCGTAATGCCTTGGTTAATGGCATAGGCTATGGCATCGATTTTTCGCACAATACCAATACCCGCCACCGCCGAACTTGCACCTAAATTGGCAATCATACCGTTAAGAATAAAGTTTGAAACCTGACCGATAGCCAAAAGCGAAAAACTGGGTATGCCGCACTTGACAATGTCTTTCATAATACCCGAATCGGTGTTTTCTTTCGGGGTAAATATCGCATAAATGCCATTGTCCTTGTGCTTTACACAGAAAATGATAAAGAAGCAAAGAGCTGCAGCATTGGATATGGCGGTGGCAATAGCTGCACCTAACACTTCGTTTCCTTTCGGCAGCAGTACAAACATAAAGAGTGGATCAAGCACCATATTCAGTATTGCACCCAAAGTTATACCGAAGCTTGATATATTGGAATTTCCGGTGCTTCGGATTAAATGAGCAAATACTGCAGACAAAACCGTTGGGATACCACCGATGACCAATACTACCCACGCATATTGCATAGCATAACCGATGTTAGATTCATCGCCACCAATTGCCATTAAAAACGGTTTTGCGATAATCGCCAAAATTGCCGAGTAAACAAAGGATACAATCAAAGCCCCTTTCAGAGATAAAGCAAATGCTTTTTTAGCACCCGATTGATTGTTTACGCCAAGTGCTCTCGCTATGTAGGAAGCACCGCCGATACCGAACAGATTTGCGATTGCTGTCATAATGTTGTAAACGGGCAGACAAAGGGAAATTGCGGCAACTGCCGCAGCATTGTTTGTAAGTCCTACATACCAAGTATCCGCAAGGTTGTAGATAACCGTAATTAACTGACTGATAACTGTCGGGACAACCATTGCGGCGACCACTTTCGGTACGGGCATTTCCGCAAATATCTGTTTTTCCCGACGGGCAACTTGTGATTCGGCTTCAGCTTCAGTTTTTCCATTTATATCATCCTTTCAAAAATAAGGGCGTTCGCCACATTCGGATAGTATCCAAACTATGGGAACGCCTTTGCTTTTATATATTATTTTATGCTCTTACCCATTTCATAAGCTTCAGTCCATTGCAGGGTGTCCTTTGATTTCGCCCTTTTCATAAACGCCGGTGCCGTAAATCACACCCATTTCCTTTGCTCCTCAACACAGTAGGCATAACCTCTGAAACAAGCAAGGGTGGTTTCAATGGATTTCTTTTCGGTATCGGCACAAGTGGCGATGTAGTAAAACTCTTTATCCTTTACTTCAAGCCAACGGGCAACCGTAGTTCATTTTCCCCGCACCCAAAGCATTCAATACAGTTTCTGCCACAAGGAACATTTCTTCTAAGAATTTCATTTGTTTGTGTCAATCAAAATTATAACACATCGCCCCAAAAATCAAAGCATACGTTTCTGCAAAGGAGTCAGACCGTTGTTAAAGGAATGAAGTCTGACGGAATTATACCAAAGCAGGACATAATCATCAATGTCATAATAAAGTTTATTCTCCGAGCTGTAAGATTGTTGATAGATAAGTTCACTTTTTAACGTATTGAAATATCTCTCCATAAAAGCATTGTCGTAAGGACAGCCTGATTTTTTATTTTTTGCTGAAACGCACATCGTTTTTGCCGTTGAGCTTTACATCTGACAAATCTGCGATGCGAATAGTCTTTCATAAGCATCACCATTATTTAAGTCAACACTGCACAAAGTCATCGGGCAGGCTTTTTGCGGTATTGCCTTAATAGCTTAAACGGTATCCGGTGACGATAAAGCTTCCGTCCGGTTGAAGCTCAATGACAAAATCACCGCCGTCAATATATTTTAAAAATTCGCCTTCGTCGCTGAATTTTTCCTGTCGTGTATGATAAATAACGCTGTTTCCCTCAACGGTGTAGTCGATTATAATAAGCTCACCCAGCGTAAAATCATGTCCACCGTCTCCGACAATGGTGTGAAGAGCGCCGTCTATGTCACGATATTTCTGGGGTGCGTTTATAAACATTTCATTTACAAGTTTTTCGCTGAAATATTTTCTTGTAAAATTTTTAAGTTCCTCTAAAGTTTGGAAACGTTCATCATCTACCTTAAAAAAGCAGTCATTAATGTCACTGTTGTTAAGGGATGGCATTTCAACATAATTTTCGTAGTCGGTAACGTTAAGACTTGTGGTGGTAAAGTATTGTGCAATGTTGTCGGCAATCGCTTTTGCGGCATATCCGTAATAAAGCGGATTTTCTTCAAATGTTGAGTTTGCCGGATATTTAGTAAGGGTAAGGTTATCCGGGTCAAAGCGGTAAATGCTGATGTCCGTTTCGGCATTTCCGTTTTCATCAAAGGTAACGGTCGGCTCCGGCATGAAGATCGTGGGTTCGACGTGATACATTGAGCTTTCCGAGCAGTATTCCAGATGTCCGGCACGAGTTTCCGTTTCGCCGAAAATAAGAATTTCGACAAGCTGGCTGTTCTGTACAGCGTAATATTTTGTTACGGAATAAGGAAGGCTTTCGTCTTCAAAATCATTCAGGTAGAATGTAAATTCAAGGATATCCGGTAGCTGGGTATTGTCGATAGTGTTTTTGATGACCTTGCATACCGAGCTTGCAGTTTCCTGTGAGTATGGGATATTGAGAATATAATTTTCGGGAGCGGTAATGATAGTTGAGGAATAACCGAAATTATTATCCTCGACAGTTATGTCGAAAGCGTTTCCGGTACTGTTCAGCGTAATGGTTATCATATATTTATCTTTGCCGTCCGAATAGTCAAGGGTATATGATGAAAAAGACTCTGCGGCAAGATATTCGCCGTCCGAGTTGGCGATCATAAGGGAATACGGCTGATTGCCCTGTACTACATTTGATGCAGGCTCGTCGGACGAAGCCGTTTCTTCCCGTATTATTTCCACACTGCTGCCATCTGCACTTCCTGCCGAACAGGCAGACATGATGCCGAGGCAAAGCACGGCGCAAAGCACAGTATAAAGACTCTTTTTCATACATACCCCTCCTTTTCATCTTAACTTCCTACTAATATTATAACAGTTTATGCAGTAAAATACAATTACATTTCCGTTACAACTTTATTACTCACAGCGGTGTATCTGTAACAGTTATGGTATTTTGATGTTTTTTACACACAAAATGCCGCTAATTTTGAACATTTTGATAATTTTACATTTGCTTGTGCAATTTTACCCCGATTTAACATATACTTGCTTTTACACTTTACATAACTGTTTTATCATTATATCGTAGCCAAGGGGCAGAGTAAAAACAAAATGTAAATTAAGGAGATAATTGTTATGTCTATGAAGAAAATCTTATCGGCAGCCGCAGCAGGAATCATTTGTGCAGGCGTTATGGCAGGCTGCTCTGAAACAACCGCAACAACAGATGATACTCAGGCAAATACGAATGCCGATACACAGCAGGCTGATGCAGCGTCCGATTTTGATGCGTCCACGGAGATCGTGGTGGTTTCACGTGAGGATGGTTCCGGTACAAGAGGTGCGTTTGTTGAATTGTTCGGTGTTGAGCAGAAGAACGAAGCAGGCGAAAAGGTTGACTACACAACAGAATATGCAAGCATTACACAAAGCACGGGCGTTATGATGACAACTGTTGAGCAGAATGAATATGCAATAGGCTATATTTCACTCGGCTCACTTAATGATACGGTAAAGGCTGTTGATATTGACGGTGTTGAAGCAACGGTCGAAAATATCAAGAGCGGCGATTATAAGATCGCACGTCCTTTCAATATTGCATATAAGGATGGTCTTTCCCAAACCGCACAGGACTTTATCACATTTATAATGTCCGCAGACGGACAGGCTGTAATTGAAGAAAACGGATACATTTCCGTTTCGGATGCGGAAAGCTACTCTTCACCAAAGCAAAGCGGAAAGATAACGGTTGCAGGTTCTTCTTCGGTAACACCTGTAATGGAAAAGCTCAAGGAAGCATATATCGCACTTAATCCCGATGTTACGATCGAAATAAATCAGAGTGACTCCACAACCGGCGTAAACAGCGCAATTGAGGGCGTTTGTGATATCGGTATGGCGTCCCGTGACCTTAAGGACAGTGAGCTTGAGTCGGGAATTACGCCAATGGTTATCGCAATGGACGGCATTACGGTTATCGTAAGCAACAATAACCCCGTTGAAAATCTTACCGCAGAGCAGGTAAAGAATGTTTATACCGGTGAAATAACAACTTGGGACTCACTTATCGGATAAAATAATATTAGGAGAGGAGATGCTCCGACCGTTTTTACGGCCGGGGCATATTCGAGGTTATGAATAAGATTGAAAATAACACAGTTTCGGAAAAACACACCATTCCAATGATAAGTAAGATAAAGGAAAGATCAATGCATGCTGTTTTCTTTATAGCGGCGTGTATGTCGATATTTGCGGTCGCACTGATATGCATATTTCTCTTTGCAAACGGTATACCCGGAATTGCAAAGATAGGCGTGGGAGATTTTCTGCTTGGTACGAAGTGGAAGCCGTCAAGCGATATTTACGGTATCTTTCCGATGATATTAGGCAGTATATATGTTACGGCAAGTGCAATTCTGATAGGCGTTCCGATAGGGATACTCACGGCTGTGTTCATGGCAAGATTTTGTCCCAAGAAAATATACGGTGTGCTAAAGCCTGCAATTGAGCTTCTTGCGGGAATACCGTCGGTAGTGTACGGCTTTTTCGGACTTATGGTTATAGTTCCGCTTATAAGGAAAATTTTCGGAGGAAGCGGCACAAGTATGCTTGCGGCGTGTGTTGTTCTGGGAATAATGATACTTCCCACAATAATAGGTGTTGCGGAAAGTGCAATAAGAGCCGTACCCGACAGCTATTACGAAGGTTCGCTGGCACTTGGTGCAAGCCATGAAAGAAGCGTGTTCTTTGTGATGCTTCCTGCCGCAAAGTCCGGTATTCTTGCCGGCGTTATCCTCGGAATAGGACGTGCCATAGGTGAAACAATGGCGGTCGTAATGGTTGCAGGAAATATGGCGGTAATTCCGAAAAGCCTTTTCAAGGGCGTAAGAACGATGACCGCAAATATCGTTCTTGAAATGGGATATGCCGCAGACCTTCACAGAGAAGCGCTTATTGCAACGGCGGTCGTGCTTTTTGTGTTTATATTGATAATAAATCTTTCGTTCTCCATAATAAAGCGCCGTTCGGACAAAGAGCAGTAAATTTATGCTTGGAAAGGAATTGCTGTACTTATGAAAAAAATAACTCCCGCAAAGATACAATCGGCAGTGCTTAAAACGCTTGTGTGGCTTTCTGCGGCGATAACGGCGGCGGTGCTTGTTTGTATAATTGCGTATATATTGATAAAGGGCATACCTCATCTTTCTCTCGATCTGTTTGCATTTGAGTATAATTCGGAAAACCAATCGCTGTTTCCTGCACTTGTGAATACAGTCACAATGACGTTTGTATCGCTGCTTATTGCGGTGCCTCTTGGAGTGTTTTCCGCTGTATATCTTGTTGAGTATGCAAAAAGAGGGAACAAGCTTGTTACGATAGTCGGCATTACAACGGAAACTCTGTCGGGTATACCGTCAATTGTATATGGTCTGTTCGGATATCTGCTGTTTACCACAAAATTAAAATGGTCTTATTCAATGCTTGGCGGTGCTCTGACTCTTGCGATAATGATACTTCCGCTTATTATGAGAACGACAGAGGAGGCTTTGAAAAGTGTACCCGACAATTACCGTGAGGGCAGCTTCGGACTTGGAGCCGGAAAGCTGAGAACGGTATTCACGGTAGTGCTTCCTTCCGCAATACCGGGAATATTGGCAGGCGTTATTCTTGCAATAGGAAGAATTGTCGGAGAAACAGCCGCACTTATTTTTACGGCAGGTACGGTAGCACAGATACCGGAAAATCTCATGGGCTCGGGAAGAACTCTTGCAATACATCTTTATGCACTCTGGAATGAAGGACTTGCGGCGGATAAATCATATGCGACTGCCGTTGTGCTGCTTGTGATAGTTGTTCTTATAAACTCGCTGTCATCATTTATAGCAAAGAAAGTTTCAAAATAAAAGTCCTACGGTGAAATGTCAATAGGCAAAAAAGAGAAAAAGCAATGATATTTTTGTAAAAAGAGACAAAAAGAGTAACTCCCAATAAAGCCTGCC